>DATAGL010000360.1:0-3684 GCA_036263755.1 Chitinophagaceae bacterium
GACGGCAGGATGAACCGACGTTAATGCCCGAGATTGCTGCTCTGCACCCGTTTGCTTTCTTCTTCAGACCCGCTCTGCATTTGCCTTGCCGCCTTTATGTCCTTGTTGCCGAATCTCCAGGTAAAGCTCACCTTGGCCTGCCGGGTTTCCTGCTTGCCGGAAACCCGGCTTTTTTGACCGGCGAAGTCGGAGGTTGCCTTCCATTTCAATGAATTGAACAAATCGCTTACTGATGCTTTGACAGAAGCTTTGCCATTCAAAAAGCTTTTTTGCAGTCCGGCATCAGCGCTCCACATCGAGGCACTCTTTAAACTGCCCTGCCATATGGAAGGTGTCGTATAAAAGCCACTCAGTTCAGCGTTCCACCCCTTGCCCAGGTTCAGGCTGTTTTGCACAAAAATGTTGGCGGCCCATACATCCTCATTCAGGTCCCGGCCGGCACCATAGGAAGCACTGTACTTAGAGTAGTAACCATTCAGGCTGCCGAACAAACTGTAGGATTTATACTGGAACGGATAGCTGATGTTGAGGTTGGCAATGTTTTGTGCCGTCAGGTTGCGGTTCGACAAAAATCCTTTCACGCCATCAGCCGTATCCACTACTTGACCGAACACGTCTTTTACATGGCTGTAGCTAAAGGTTGTATTCAGCTTGAATTTATAGGTGTGGGTAAGGCTCACGATATGGCTGTATTGCGGACGAATATCGGTGCTCCCTTTGTGAAAGCTGTACTCATTGATGCGGTATTCAAACGGGTTAAGGTCTTTGTACACCGGCCGGTCTATGCGGCGGCTGTAAGCCAGGGCAAACTGGCTGGCTGTTTTAGGCGCCACTGTCAGTGATATGCTGGGGAAGAAATCAAGATAGCTGCGGCTGAAAGACTGATTGGCCGGACCCCATTCATTACCCGCTTGCTTTTCGCCATTCAGGTCTCCCTCTACCCTCGTTTGCTCGGCTCTTACGCCCCCTTGTACAGCGAGGCCTTTCCACTCCCTTGAAAATTTTACGTAAGCGGCGTTCACGTTTTCAATGTAGCCGAAAAAGTTGCTGGCACTGCGGTCCAGCGTAGCCACGCCACCGGTTTCCTGGTATTGGCGGAACGTATTATTTGTTTTCACGTAGCCGAATTTGCCACCAATACCCAGCCTGCCCTTTCCCAGATTCTGTTCGTAATCGGCCTTCACCGAATAAATGTCAATGCGTGTGGGGCTTTCAATCCTGTAGTTCTTACGGCTCAACACATTCTTGCGATCGGCATCATAAAACGTGTTGGGCTGCCACTGGGTTTGGTCCAGCGAATAATAGCCATAATCTCCATTCACGGCCAGGCTGCGGCCGGCACTATCACGATACGTATAATTCAGGGTTGCGTTTACGTTGTTGTTTTTCATATTGTTGATGTTGGCGGCCTCCAGCAACCGGTCCACACGACCCGTCGGGATGTAGCTGATGGGGGTCGTGCCCCGGTTTTCCAGCGTAGGGTTGGCAAAGCTGCCATTCACCACCAGCCCGATCGAGCTTCTTTCGTCCAGGGTAAGATCCAGCCCTGTCTTAAAAGCATGACTGCGGTTTTTGAACAGCAGCTTACTGTGTTGGTCAAACGAAGTGTCCTTCACCGTGCGATACAAGTTGAAATCCATGCCGCTGTTGCCAAAGTTGCCGTTGTACGAACCAAAGGCATTGAACTTTTTAGTACGGTAGTTGATGGAAAACCCTTCGTCAAACCGTGCGTTCCTGCTGAGGCTGACGCCGGTACTGAGGCTTCCGTTGAATCCTGCCGTTTTGCTCTTGCGCAGGCGGATATGGATGACCCCTGCAGTACCTGAAGCCTCGTAATTTACCGAAGGATTGGCGATGATCTCAATGGCTTCAATCTGGCTCGATGACAACGATCTGAGATAGTTGCTTAAATCACTTCCGCTCAGTGGTGATGGCCGGCCGTCAATGTACACCTGCACCCCGTTCTTACCGTTCAGGCTGAGGCGTTCGTCATTGTCCACCACCACACCCGGGGACTTGCGCAGCAGCTCCAGCGCATCGGTGCCGGTTGCGTTGATGGTGCCTTCCACATGCAGCACGGTTTTGTCCCCCTTCGACTCTATCAGTGGTTTACGGGACCTGACTACAATGCCCTGCAATTTACCTTCAGACCGGTGCAGGGTAATCAATGCCAGGGCAAGTGGTTCACCCGAATAATGAAAAGGGGAAGAAAATGCCGTTTCAAAGCCCACGTAGCTGATGCTGACTAAAAAACTGTCTTTTCCGGATGGGGTAAAACCATATCTGCCTTCCTGCGAAAGATTGAATTTAACTACGGAAGAATCCTTCGCCCGTAGTAAGGATACCGTTGCGCCGCTAAGAGCTTTGCCGTTGTCGTCGGCAACGGTGCCCTGAACGTGTTGAGCCCGCCCCACGAATAGAAGCATCAGTTGCATTGAAAGAATAAAAAAGATCTTTTTCATGTTTGTTGGTTTTGGTTGTTGAATGGTTAAAGGCAATGGAGCTCCGTCCGACAAGTATGCCGATTGGACAGAGACCTTACTAAATTTTTGTGGATAATCATGCTTGTGGCAAGGTGCAGGCGGTACCAGCGGAGGTGCAGCAGCAGACGGCTTGCTTTGTTTTGAGGTACGGACTGCTGCAGTTCCAGCAACTTGCCGAAGCGGCGTCACTGGCGTGAAAGCCCATCGCAGTAATGAGTTTTCGCTCCTGTTTCGAAACGCCTGACGGTTCAAAGCCTGCTCTTCCATCGGAGGTTGGGTATAGTTTACCGGTATAGCTGAAGCCAGCCTTGATGATGCCTTTGAGCGAGGCCTTGTTTTCCGGTGCATGAATGATCCAGAAGCGTTCTGCCCTTGGACGCTCAAATGTGATAATAAACTGCAGCAGCAGCGGATAAATACCCCGGCCACGAAAGGCCGGCATGGTACGGAAATTCCAGAGATAGCGGTTGCGGATCGGCAGCACAAAGTCGTGTGCCAGTTCGCCGATATTGGCCTTACTCCTTGCCATCCAGCCAAAAGCAGCGGGTTGGCCGCGCACAAAAGCGGTAAAAGCCAGGTTGTCTGCAGCCAGCCGCCTGACCACTTCTTCTTTGGTAACCTGGCCCATGATAGCCAACAGCGTAAGGTCGGTACACTCTTCTATGTGAAGGCCCTGCACGGGCATCCGTGCGGGTAATGGTTCGCTGGTTGAAAAAGTATAGAGTGACATGTAAAAATGATTTTGTTGGTTCGATTTAAATAAGGGAGGAGCCTTTGCAGTACTCCTCCCGCCTGGTGATCAGCATCCGCATCCGCAACCGCAGGTGCAGGCATTGCCCGGGCAGGCATCGCCGCAGGTGCAGATGATTGTGTTGTTAGAAGTGCCGCAGGTACATTTGTTGGTCGTTTCCATTGTTTCTTTTTTTTGATTTGTTTGATTGATTTGACAAGGCAAAACTAAACCGGCAGCGAGGGGAGACTGTTACACGATGAAGAGTATGATGTATATAATTCCCGGTAACCTTTCACCGGCACCGGGCGGTATGTTGAAAAACAACAGACGAAAGGAAACCGGTAGCTGCTTGATTTCTAATGGTTGATGGGGGCTTCCCGGTGCTCCGGCCCGAAGTCATAGTTGAGCTTGGCAGCGCTACAATCGGCAAATAATGAGGTTGTTGCTATCTGGATTGCAGCGGATGAA
>DATAGL010000361.1:0-1512 GCA_036263755.1 Chitinophagaceae bacterium
AGGCTTCCGGTCGGAGAGTTTGATGAGCCTGTGTTTTCCCGTTGAGGTGTTGTATATGAAGAGGCCATTGTACGTGGTGGCAATCATCTCGTCTTGTAGAATCACCATCTTCGGAAAGACCTGTTCTTTTGTATGATCGTAACGCTCCAATAACTCCATCCGCCCCTTATCAATGAAAAAGATCTGACCGCTGAAGTTGTGAAACCAGATGCGCCCATTGCGGTCCTCCAGCATTCCCGACATGCTGAGTGAAGCCTGGCGGGGATGTGAAAAGTGGATGAACCGCGCGCCATCGTACCGGGTGATGCCCAGCTCATGAGCGATCCACAGGTAACCTTTGCTGTCGATCAGCAGGTCGTATACTTCTTTGGAAGGGATGCCTTTTACTTCCACCAGGGAATCCTGGCCGGCCGCAACGAGCCGCAGGCAGAACATTAAAAGCAGGAGCACCAACGGTTTTTTCATACCTCACCTTGCAGCGGATAGGGTCGCGTTCCGTCTGCGGGCTATAAAATACGGCAATAATTCGGATTATCAGGAAGGCGGACAGCGGCTTCGTACCGCATCCATTCGCCGTATGTACAAGTGAGTATTTCCTATATGCGCATATGGCTTAGCTTTTGTGCTGGTGCCTCAAATGCGGTAAGCCCATGCGGTACTATGCAGGTATTTTTCTGATCCTATTTTTCTTATGGTCCTGTAGCGGTACAGGTGGCGGACGTTTTAACCAGCGCAGTGCTCATGCTGCTTACGGCAACCGGCTGGAGGAAGCAGGGCTGCACCAGACAGCCCTGGGCCGCCAGTGGTTTGCTGCAGCCGCACGGGCGCTGGGACAGCCCGTACGCATAACCCTGCCTTACCGGGAACAGGGCTTTTTCCCGGCCGAAGACCCGAGGGCGGCCGGCCTCCTGTTTGATCTGCCCGCAGGCGCAAAGCTGGAGGTTAAACTGGAAAGGGAAGCAGCCGATTCACTGCTGCTGTTTGCGGAACTCTGGGAAGCCGGTCCTCAGCCCAGATTGCTGGAAACCATGGATACAGCCAAAGATGTCTTATCCTATGAAACGGATGAAGCCCGGTCGCTGATTCTTCGCCTGCAGCCGGAGCTGCTGGGCGCCGGTGCCTACAACCTTTCGCTGACAACCGGCCCTTCGCTGCAGTTCCCCGTAGCCGGTCCGGCGGCGCGGGTGGGAAGTATATGGGGCGACCCGCGGGATGCAGGTGCCCGCAATCATGAAGGCATCGACATCTTTGCGCCCAAAGGCACACCGGCCGTGGCAGCAGCAGACGGCTATATTACACGGGTCAATGAGAACCGGCTGGGTGGACTGGTGGTCTGGTTGCGGCCGAAGGGGAAAAATTACACGTTGTATTATGCGCACCTCGACCGGCAACTGGTTACCGATGGGCAAAGGGTGCAGGCAGGAGATACGGTAGGACTGGTAGGCAATACCGGCAATGCGCGGACCACACCGCCGCACCTGCATTTCGGCATTTATGCTTCAGGAGGTGCGG
>DATAGL010000362.1:0-1731 GCA_036263755.1 Chitinophagaceae bacterium
GATAATGGAGGAACGGTACCGAAGGAATATCCACACCGCAGCCTCCCAAGCGGAAGGATCTGCATAGCAGGAGCGCTCAGCGCCCCTGTCCGTTGTAAAAGACAAACGAATATTTGCTATTTTGAATGGGCATAGTGAGCGCCTCGGTTCAAATATCCCCATTTGGTCCAATTCAATGCAACAAAATGAAATGGTACGACCTGTTCTCCAACTTCTATGACAGCTCACTGGAAAAATTATATTTCGAAAGCCGGAAAAGAGCGATCGAATTACTGGACCTGAAGGACGGGCTCACAGTAATCGATGTGGCCTGCGGAACGGGTGCCAACTTTCTGCATATCAAAAAGGACCATCCTGACATCATGTTGTACGGCACGGACTATTCCGGCCGGATGCTTCAAAAGGCGCAGGCGTTGATCAAAAGAAACGGGTGGAGTCATACCTCCCTGTTCCGGGCGGATGCGCGGACCTTGACGCTTTCTTCCATACAGGAGTATACCGGCAAGGAGCTGCTGTTTGACAGGGTCCTCTGCGTGCTGGGGCTTTCCGTGATTCCCGGTTGGGAAACGGTGCTGCGCAACCTGGTGGGGTTGCTAAAGGAAAACGGTAAAATCGTGGTCATGGACGTGTTCGCGGAAAAAAGAACGGTCCATACCTGGCTGGTGGAGAAAATTGCAAAGGCGGATCTGGACCGGAAAATAGGGCCGGCCCTGGAACGCATGACCTCCGACTTTTACCTGGAATATATGCCGGTAAAGGAAAGCAAAGTGGGGGGGCGGTTGTTTGTCGCCGTGGGGACGAAGCGGAGAAGCTAAGGCCCATCCGCACTTTTTCTTTTATGCGGCCGCTGCCTTCCGGGAGCTCGTGGATCCCTGCGTGAAACCCCCGGCAACAGCACCGAAGCAGCAGGCATGAATTCGGGCACACCTGGAACGTTCATCACGGAAGTGTGTAAGGTACGGTTCCGATGCAGAAGGGCAGCTGGTAGGTGTGTAGAAAGGCCTGTTCCATTGCCGGTAGCCGTATTTCCGCTGATAAGGTCATTCTTTTGCCATATGGAACTTCTATTCCTCTTACTCGGCCCCATGTTGTTAGGCCTCCTGACGTGGCTGTTTGTAACACCCCGGCTGAAGAAGCTAAAGCCGTGGATGAGCTACCTGTCGCGGTCCTTCCTGTATGCGTTGTTTTTCGGGATCGGAACGATCGGAGGGCCCGGCAGCCCGGGCTTTGCTGTGCCGGCAACGGTTCTGTCGGCCCTGCTCCATGAGCGGCGCCTGTTTCTCGAAAATGCGCTGGTCCCCCTGTTGCTCTGGTGGATACTATTCCTGGTCCTCCTGGTGGTCAAAGACGTGCTGCGGCAGAAGAAAGAGCGGCCGTCTTCTCCTGACTGATTGCGTTGGGCAGGCGCCTGTAGTCAATTCATGTCATTAAGTAACTGGAGTTATGTAATTTAAGTCCCGGCATAAAGCCCTGTTAACCCCCAACGGAATTCCTGAGTCATGAGCAAACAACAATCCCTGGTCATCCTGATCCTGGTTTCTTTTCTCCCTTCCTGTATGCAAGATCCCGGTGGAAAAGGTAGGCAGGAGGAGCAGGCGCGTTTTACCGGGACCATCGATACGATGTACCGGACCAAAGGAGGCGTGTTTGTAAATGGGTATATCGTAAACATAAGTCCTGCAGAGGAGCAGCGGTTTCAGGGAAAGAGGGTGCTTATTTCCGGGAAGGTAA
>DATAGL010000363.1:0-11505 GCA_036263755.1 Chitinophagaceae bacterium
TTGAACACCCCCATCTTCCGGAACTGAAAACTAACGCTTCCGCTGTTGCCCAGCGTACCATCGCCTTTATTAAAAATAGCCTTAACGTTGGCCACCGTGCGTACGTGGTTGTCGGTGGCAGTTTCCACCAGGATGGCCACCCCGTGCGGACCATATCCTTCGTATAGGATTTCTTCGAAGTTTTCCATTTCCTTGCCCTGTGCCCGTTTGATAGCGGCTTCCACCCGGTCTTTAGGCATGTTCACGCTCTTGGCATTCTGCATGCAGCGGCGCAGGGCGGCGTTAGTATTGGGGTCTGGTCCGCCGGCTTTAACGGCAATGGCGATTTCCTTCCCGATCCGGGTAAATTGTTTGGCCATCCGGTCCCAGCGGGCAAACATGGAGGCTTTTCGTACTTCAAATATGCGACCCATAGAAGTGAATAGGTGAATGAGTGAATAGTGAATTTTTTAGTGAATGGTACGGGCGTGCGGGTAAGCAATACGTGGCGGATGGTGAATCTGCCATCCGGGAACCGCTGAACCGCACATCCGTCAATCGTCAATCGTCAATCGTCAATCGTCAATCGTCAATCTGTTCTGTGATGGCGCAAATGTACTACTTCCGCCTGCAAAAAAAAGCCGCCCCGGAGGGCGGCTCATATATTTTAAGATTTGCTTCAGGGGCGGTTCCGCTCGAAGTCGTCGGCGGTAGGCAGCACGTCGGCAAAGGCGCGGAGGCGGCTGCGTTTCCGGCTGTAGGCGAAGTACACCACAAGGCCCAGCAGCATCCAGAACATGGCCACCACCAGGGTGCGCGTGTCGATGGCTACGATCATGCCGGTGCAGATGATGGCGCCGAGCACCGATACCACCGGGGCGGCCGGGGTACGGAACGGGCGGTGCATGTTCGGTTCCTTGCGGCGAAGGATCAGTACGCCCAGGCTTACCAGCACAAAGGCGAACAGCGTGCCGAAGGAGGTAAGGTCACCGGCCACGTGGCCCGGTACAAAGGCGGCAAAAAGACCCACGAAAACGAACAGGATCCAGTTGGCCTTGTACGGTGTTTTATACTTGGGATGCAGCTCGCCGAAGGCTTTGGGCAGCAGTCCGTCGTTCGCCATGGTATAAAAAATCCGGCTCTGGCCCATCAGCATCACAAGGATCACCGAGGAAAAGCCCGCCAGAATGGCCACGGTTACCGCGGTGGACAGCCATTCATATCCGGGCATATACTGGGAGATGGCGTATGCTACCGAGGCTTCGCGGCCTTTCTCCGGATCTACAAAGTCTTTCCGGGGGGCCACACCGGTGAGTACGTGTCCGAAAAGGATATACAGGATCGTACACACCACCAGCGAACCGAGGATGCCGATCGGCATGTCGCGCTTCGGGTTCTTCGCTTCCTGTGCGGCAGTGGAAACAGCGTCGAAACCGATAAAGGCAAAGAACACGATCGCGGCCCCGCCGAGCACGCCTCCCCAGCCGTGTTTGAATACGCCGTTATAATTGACGATCTCCTTTCCGGAGGCGTCCAGCACGGGCGCCGTCCCTTCGGGAATCATATAAGGCGTATGGTTGGCTTCATTGATAAACTGCCAGCCGAGGGCGATGAACAGGATTACGATGGCCACTTTGATGAACACGATGATCGCATTCACCAGGGCGCTTTCCTGGGTGCCTTTGATCAGCAGCAGGGTAAGCAGCAGGAGAATGACGAGGGCCGGTGCGTTGATAATGCCCCGGTGCAGCACGCCTGCCGTGTCCGTAAAGGACTCAAACGGCGAGTGCGACCATTCGTAGGGAATGCTCCCTCCCAAAAGCTTGTTGAGGTATTCGCTCCAGGCGATGGAAACCGTGGCGGCGCCGAGGGCATATTCCATGATCAGGGCCCAGCCGATGATCCAGGCGACCACTTCACCCATGGTTACATAAGAATAAGCGTAGGCAGAACCGGCAATGGGGATCATGGATGCAAATTCCGCATAGCAAAGTCCCGCGAATGCACAACCGATCGCCGCTACGATAAAGGAAAGGGTCACAGCCGGACCGGCTGCCTGCCCGGCAGCTGCTGCCGTACGCACAAAGAGGCCCGCGCCGATGATGGCACCGATACCCAGGGCTACCAGGTTGCCGGCGCCCAGGGTGCGCTTCAGGCCTTTCTCGTTGTCGGCCGCCTGTGACAGTACCTGGTCCAGTGGTTTCTTAATGAAAAGACTCATAGTAAGTTTGGTTATTAAATCAAGCAATTAATCGGCGTAAAGTAAATAATTATTTGAAAAACAGTATTTTCTTTTATGCACTGCTTCCCTTCTTTCACCACGTAAAACTTTTGCCGATCATTAATTTTTCCGATTTTCGGCCCCTTAAGCATTTGCTGTATATGGGAAAAGGAAACAGGCTGACGATCGCAATCATCGCTTCCATGATCTTGGGTGTGGGCGCAGGCTATCTCGTGCACACCAACGGATCGGAAAGCTTCCGGGCCAGTTTCGCTACCAACATCAAGCTGCTCAGCACCATCTTTATCCGCCTGGTGCAGATGATCATCGCCCCGCTGGTCTTCACCACGCTCGTGGTGGGCATCGCCAAACTGGGCGACCTGAAAACGGTCGGCCGCGTAGGAGGCAAGGCCATTCTCTGGTTCATCACCGCCTCGCTGGCCTCCCTGCTCATCGGGATGGTACTCGTCAACTTCTTCCAGCCGGGTAATTATATTGAACTGGGGCAGCGCGACGATGCCGGCCTTTCCGACCTGATGGGCAAGCAAAAGGGCTTTTCCCTGCAAAACTTCGTGGAGCACGTGATCCCGAAAAGCGTGTTCGAGGCGATGGCCACCAACGAGATCCTGCAGCTCGTGGTCTTCTCCATCTTCTTCGGCGTGGCCGCCGCGGCGATCGGCGACTATACCAAACCCCTGATCAAGGCGCTGGACGTGGCCGCCCACATCATCCTGAAAATGGTGAACTACGTGATGAACTTCGCCCCGCTGGGGGTGTTCGGCGCCATCGCTGCCGTCGTAGCAGCGAAGGGGCTGGGCATTTTCAACTTTTACCTCATCTATTTCGGGTACTTCCTGCTGGGTATTGCCATCCTCTGGTTCCTCCTGCTGACTATCGGCTTTTTGATCTTGGGCCGACGGATGCGGGAACTCCTGCGCCGTATCGGCAGCCCGCTGCTTATCGCCTTCAGCACCACAAGCTCGGAAGCCGTCTTCCCGAAGCTGACCGAGGAGCTCGAGCGCTTTGGCTGCCGCGACCGCATTGTTTCCTTTGTACTGCCCCTGGGTTATTCCTTCAACCTCGACGGCAGCATGATGTATATGACCTTTGCCTCCCTGGCCATTGCGCAGGCGTACAACATCCAGCTGCCGCTGGCCACCCAGCTCACCATGCTGCTGGTGCTCATGCTGACCAGCAAGGGCATTGCGGGGGTGCCGCGCGCCTCTCTGGTGGTGGTGCTGGCCACCTGCGCCATGTTCAACATCCCGCCGGAAGGCGTGGCCCTCATCCTGCCCATCGACCATTTCTGCGATATGTTCCGGACCGCCACCAACGTGGTGGGAAATGCGCTGGCCACCTCGGTGGTGAGCAAATGGGAGGGGGAGCTGGATAATGGCTGATGTACTTGAGCGGATCCAATGAAACGCTAACAAAAAAATTTCGAACAAGGAACGCCGATTGAAGAATGCCGGAGTGTTTTAGAGTGCGGGCCGGGCACCGGCAGCACAGGAGCGGTACGGGGCAACCCACTGATCGTCAATCGTCAATCGCCAATCGTCAATCGTATGATGCAATTATTACAGATCACGCTGCTCGAAGGCGGCGGCTTTATTCACAATTTCATAGAATGGATCATCAATAACGGGGGTCTGTATTTCCTGCTCTTTGTGGTCTTTGCCGAAACAGGGCTTTTTATCGGCTTTTTCCTGCCCGGCGACTCCTTGCTGTTTGCCGCCGGTATCTACCTGAACGACCTGTCGGCCGAATTCTTCGATCTTCATTACAGCCTGGTGATCCTGCTGGTGATCGCCGCTTCCATCATCGGCAATATGGTGGGTTACTGGTTCGGCCGGAAAACCGGGCCCCTGCTGTACGAGCGCAAGGAAACCTGGCTGTTCCGCCGCAAGCACCTCATGCGGGCCACCGATTTCTACCACCAGTACGGCAAGGCCACGATCTTCCTGGCCAAGTTCCTGCCGATCATCCGCACGTTTGCCCCCATCGTTGCCGGCGTGGTGAAAATGGACCGCGGAACTTTTGTCCTTTATAATATACTGGGTTCCGTTGCCTGGGTATGTTCCATGATGCTGGGCGGCTACTTCCTGCAGACCTGGGTACTGAAGGAATTCGATTTCAGCCTGAAAGACCATATCGAGCAGATCACGCTCGTCATTATCCTGGTGACCACCCTGCCGGTACTGTACAAACTGTTTTTTGCCAAAAAGAAAGTGATCCCGGTGGAGTCTGAAGGCACAACGAACACGAACCCCTGATCCATGAAAGCGTCCCCGCAAAAGCCCGCCTCCCTGCTCAACCTGGCCGTGATCGTGGCCGCCCTGGGCTATTTTGTCGATATCTACGACCTTCTCCTGTTCACCATCGTACGCGAGCCGAGCTTGGCCGGCATAGGCGTGGACCGGGGGGATAAAGCCGCCATGCTGGCGGCGAGTACGAAAATCATCAACTGGCAGATGATCGGACTGCTCATCGGCGGCATCGTCTGGGGCGTAATGGGCGACAAAAAGGGGCGGCTGAGTGTACTGTTTGGCTCCATTCTCCTGTATTCCGTGGCCAATTTCCTGACCGGCTATGTGCAGTCGGTGGACCAGTATGCCTGGGCCCGTTTTGTAGCCGGTATCGGCCTCGCCGGCGAACTGGGTGCCGGCATCACGCTGGTGAGCGAGCTGCTGCCGAAAGAAAAGCGGGGCGTGGGTACTTCGCTGGTGGCCGGCATCGGTCTTTTCGGTGCCGTATTCGCCTATTTCACCTACCAGTACACCGACGACTGGCGCCTTTGCTATAAGATCGGCGGCGGGTTGGGTGTTGGCCTGCTCCTGCTGCGCATCTCCGTGGCGGAAAGCGGCATGTTCCATACCGTGAAGGCGCAGAACGTCAGCCGGGGTAATTTCCTCATGTTCTTCAATAACGGCACGCGCTTCCGGAAATACATCCTGGCCATCCTTATCGGGCTTCCTACCTGGTTTGTGATCGGAATCCTCGTGAACCTGAGCAACCGGTTTGCCGAAGCCCTGTACACCGGGGCGGCCATCGACAGTGGCCGGGCCATCATGTTCGCGTACATCGGCATTGCCTTCGGCGACATCCTCATCGGCCTCATCTCGCAATATTTCCGGAGCCGGAAACGCGCGCTCTACCTGTTTTACTTTCTGACCATTCTTTCCGGCATTCTGTTCTTCTCCGCCTGGAACAGCAACGACACGCGGATGTATGCGGTCTGCACAGCCCTCGGCTTTTCCACCGGTTTCTGGGCCATATTCGTGACCATGGGCGCCGAGCAGTTCGGCACCAACCTGCGGGCCACGGCAGCCACGACCATTCCCAACATCGTCCGGGGCGCCCTGCCGCTGATGAACCTCCTGTTCAAGAACCTGTTCCAGGATGCCTGGGGCTGGTCCATCGTGCGCAGCGGCGTGGTAACCGGCATTATCGTCATGGCAGTAACGCTGGTCGCCGCTTATTTTACCGAAGAGACCTTCCACAAGGACCTCAACTATGCAGAAGGAGAGGACCGGTCCGGTGAGCTGAGTGTTTGAGTTCCGCTTTATCTTCGGCCGATGAAGTTCCTGGTGATCCGCTTTTCTTCCATCGGTGATATCGTGCTGACCTCTCCCGTGGTGCGCTGCCTCAAAACGCAGCTGCCCGATTGCGAGGTACACTTTCTGGTGAAGCCGCAGTTCCGGATGGTGGTGGCCAATAATCCCTACATCGATAAGATCCATGTGCTGCAGACCGACTGGAATGCCATGATGGAAGGCCTGCGTGCGGAAAAGTTCGACCAGATCATCGACCTGCACCACAACCTGCGGACCCTGCGCGTGAAATCGGGGCTTAAGGTGCCTTCGGTAGCTTTCAATAAGCTGAACTTCCACAAGCTTGTTTTTGTAAAGCTGAAATGGAACGTGATGCCGAAAGTACACATCGTCGACCGTTACCTCGATACGGTAAAGGGGTTTGGCGTGGTGAACGACGGGATGGGCATGGACTATTTCATTGCCCCGACCGAGGAAACTTCCGAAAAAGACATTCCCGCTTCGCACCATGCCGGCTACATAGCCCTGGTGATCGGCGCTTCCTTTCCGACAAAAAAACTGCCGGTGGAAAAGCTCCAGGAACTCTGCCGTGCCATAGACCACCCCATCATTTTACTGGGCGGGCCCGAAGAGCGGGCGGAAGGCGATACGGTGGCATCCGTGGACCCGGGGAAAGTGTATAATGCCTGCGGAAAATTTTCCCTGAACGAAAGCGCTGACCTGGTGCGCAAGGCCAGGGTGGTGATTGCCCACGATACGGGACTGATGCACATTGCCGCCGCGCTCAAAAAACCGGTGATCGCGATCTGGGGCAGTACCACGCCTTCTTTCGGGATGGTTCCGTATTATGGAGCAAAGTTTTCGTCCCGGCGCGATACCCGACCCTGGGATGACGTGCAGGTACACAAGCTTTGGTGCCGCCCCTGTACGAAGATCGGACGTCACCGGTGCCCGCAGGGCCATTTCAAGTGCATGAAGAATATTTCCATTGCCGAGATCGTGGACAACGTCCGTTTCCGCCTAGGCCGCAGCACCGGCTAAAACTCGAACTCTTTTATGGTATTGTCGTGGAGAATCTGCTCAATGAAGCGGGAATGGGCTGAGTCCACCCCATGAACGATCCAGGTAAAGGAGATGTATTCCCCGGACTTCGCCTGTTTCAGGCGCTTGAAGGTCAGGCCGCATTCCTTCAGTTGCTCCTCAAAGCCGAGCATCAGGTCCGCCCGGTATGTGGCGGTGATCTTGTATTGCCGGGACTGATTCACTTTTTCAAACCAGGTTTCGAGCTTGGTGAGAAACAGCAGGGAAACAAGAATGGCCACGGTAGAAGCCACCACGAGCCAGTACTGGCCGTCGGCAACACCCATACCCAAGGCCGCAACGGCCCAGATAGCGGCAGCCGTGGTCAGCCCGTTGATGCGGTTCTCGCTTTTGAAGATCACGCCCGCACCCAGGAAGCCGATGCCCGTCACGATATTGGAGGCGATCCGGTCCGGACTGCTTTCGGAGATATGTATGGAAAAGGTGGTGAATAAAAAGGAGCCTATGCCGATCAGGATCATGGTCCGGAAACCGGCAGACTTACTGCGGTATTCCCGTTCAGCCCCGATGAGGCCGCTGACGGTGATGACCAGCAGGAGGCGCAGCAAAAGAAGTTCAAGCGAAGGCATGTTCCGTTGATTTACGTACGTAGCCTTCGCTATAAAATAACCAGGCCAGTCCGGATCAGGCTACCATTACCAGAATGGTAACGATGGCGGCGCCAATGGCTACCAGCAGTAATTCCTGGACTTTGTCGTTTTGCAGAAAGGTGTTGAACTTTTTCATACACAAGAGTTTAAATGTTAACAACTGCATCAGAGGGTATCGGACGAGGGGGTACTCCTGTGTCTTTTATAGGAAGGATCTGCTACAAATGTATAAAGTATTGCGAACTTATCAAATGGCGTTTATGCACCGTAAATCTACGATGGGCGGGTTCGGGGCGACTTTTTTTTACCAGCTTTTAAACAATGCCCGGAACCGGGAGCATTTTTTAAGGGGGATCCTTCTTATTGCCTTACTTGTATATTCCTCTGCGAAACCGGGCGGAGGCGGTAAACGGCCAAAGGAAGTTTTCGGAGCCCTTTTCCAATAAGCTCAACCCCGCAGTTAGTTGCCGGCATTTTCAGGGTTTTTTAATCCTTCCTGCAGCGGCGTTCTCAAACGCAGTATAGAAAAACGATCTTATTGCTGGGCGTGTTCGGTTTGGGTGCCGTAACCGTTCAGGCCTGTGCGGCCGCCGGTGCCCGGTCTGTAGACCTGCACACCGGAAAGCCCGCGGACCTGAAAAAAGACCATCGGGCTGGTTTAATGGTCCTGGTCGCAACCGGCCGGTAAAATTTTATGTGGGCCGGACCACGGATAATACCATCGAGGGCTGAACCGGCCGCAAGGTAAACGGATATCAAGTGCAGCAGGAAAATGGCCGGTACCGCTTTTCAGCCGATGGGGGTGAAGGAGTAAAAGAAAAGCGGCGCAGTGAACGCAGTTATGCAGCGAATGGGGAAAGCAACCCGCTTCAACCCGGGGAATTCAAATACAAGCAGGAAGCGGTAAAAGGCGGCGACATCGCCATCAGGGAGGGCAACAAAAAGATCAAAATGGAGGGGAAACCGGCGAGCGGAAAGTAAAGTAGGATGATTAACGGAAAGCCTATGTATCAATAAGGGCGATACCCGAAAAATGATAAAAAAACAGCTGCCGGATGGCAGCTGTTTTTTTATGCAATCTCTATCATGCGCGGCGGGCGCTGCTTCACTTCTTCTTTTTTCGGGATTACGAGGAGCAGCAGGCCGTTCTCGTAACGGGCACTGATGCCATCGGCATCCACCACTTCCTTGGGCAGGCGGAAGGAGCGCTGGAAGGACTGGTAGCTGAATTCCCGGCGCACCGTACGGCCATTGTCCCGTTCTTCCTGCTCGTTGCGGCGGTTGCTGCTGATGGTCAGCAGGGTGTCGTCGAGTTCAATGCGGAAATCGTCCCGCTGCATGCCGGGCGCGGCTACTTCCACTTCAAAGTGTTCGCCCGTTTCCCGGATGTTTACCGCGGGAATCGTGGTCTGGGTACCGGAAAAGTTTTCCAGGCCCCAGTTCCAGAAATCGCGGGTGAACAGGTCGTTGAAAAAGGCGGGCATACCCGAATGTCCGTTTTCTCTTTTGATCACTGACATAAGTACCTCCGTTTTTACGTGTTAAAAAGGAAATAATCAATAATCAAAAGCCTTTTTCCAACCTCCGTGCCACCGCGTGCACCACTGTATTTTTTGCAGTCCGGGTGCAGCGATGACAGGTGACAATGGAAAGAATGTCCGGCCTACTTCCACTTCCGTCTTCCTGAATTGACATTCCTTGTTCGACATTCTTCCTTCTTACGGCGTTCCTTCCGTTACATTATCGTTGTCATCGCTGCCCAGGCTGTAATGTTTATTTTCTTCATCGCCCTGGCCCATGGCATCCGTATTTGTTTCATCGGTATTGCCGGGGATATCGAGGTCGCGGCCGCTGCGCTCTTCTCCAAAGCTTTTCTCATTCAGGCGCTCGCCCTGGAAGTCGGTATGGTCCATAGTCGCGGTGCGCAGCCGGTCTTCGTCATCGGTGGGAAGGTATTCCACGTCCTGCAGCGCACGGCGTTCTTCCGGCGTTACATCGCCTTCGTTTCCCATTTTGTAGTCACCGCCCCGGTCATCACCAAATATTCCGGCGCCTTCTTCATCACGGGAGGAAATGGTCGTGTCGGCCAGTTCGCCCAGGGGCGGAGCCGTTACGCCTTCCTGCCCCGGAATGTCTGAAACGTCCGGCAGGTCGATGGTTACTTCCTCAGGCTGCAACCGTTCGGCATCGCGGTCCGAATCAGGGAGGTCGCCCGGAACCGAGGAACGGCCCTCGATCCGGTTATTGTTCATGTCGCGGGGATTTTCGGGAGCTTGGTCTGGTCTGTTTGCCATACAGGTTTTTCCCTTAGCGCAGAAAATTTTGTGCCCGCCCGGTCACCGGCGCTTTGGGCATTTCCTTTGCAACCCTACGGGGCATGAATCAGGTTCTGGATAAAAAGCGGAAGTGGAGTATACTGGGAGGGGTAATGTTGGCAATGCTGCTTTCTTCACTGGATCAGACCATCGTAGCCACGGCGATGCCCACGATCGTTCAGGACCTGAAGGGCGTGGAGCACCTGAGCTGGGTGTTTACGGCCTACATGCTGGGGTCCACCGTAACGGTGCCGATCTACGGCAAGCTTTCCGACATGCTGGGGCGCCGACGCCTGTACCTCATCGCGATCTGCCTGTTCCTGGCGGCCTCGGCGCTCTGCGGCATGGCCGGCAGTATGAACCAGCTGATCCTTTTCCGCGGCCTCCAGGGTATTGGCGGCGGAGCGATGATGGTCAACTCGTTTGCGCTGATAGGGGATGTATTTCCCCCGGCGGAGCGGGGCCGCTACCAGGGACTGATCGGCAGCGTGTTCGGGGTCAGCAGCGTGGCCGGTCCGCTGCTTGGCGGATGGATCGCGCAGGCCTTTTCCTGGCACTGGGTGTTTTATGTCAATATTCCGCTGGGCCTCCTGGCCATAGCCGTGCTTTCGGCTGCATTGCCCCGGATTGCGCGTACTGCTACACGGCCGAAAATTGATTACCCGGGAGCGTTCCTCATCACCACTACCCTGGTGCCGCTGTTGCTGGCATTGGTATGGGGCGGAAGCGAATATGCCTGGACCTCGTCCGTAATCCTGGGCGCGTTTCTTATGTCTCTCCTTTCTCTCGGACTTTTTATCCGAACGGAGCGGAAAGCGGCCCAGCCCATTTTATCACTCGACCTGTTCCGCAGCCGCGTGTTCATAGTCTCGGCCATAGCCCTGTTCCTGACGGCGATGGGTATGTTCGGCGCCATTCTGTATGTTCCCCTGTTCGCCCAGGGCGTCATCGGGGTCTCCGCCCTCCATTCCGGCCTTATCCTGACCCCTATGATGCTGTCGCTGGTCACGGCTTCCACGATCAGCGGGCAGATCATTTCCCGGACAGGCCGCTACAAGGCCTTGGCCATTACCGGTACCCTCATTACGGTCTTTGCCCTCTTTTATTTTTCCCGGTTGCGGGTGCATACCGGGAACCCGGAACTCATTCTTCATATGGTGATCCTGGGACTGGGACTCGGCTCCACCATGCCCATCTTCACGCTGGCGGTCCAAAGCGCTTTTCCGGGGGAGCGGATCGGAGAGGTAACAGCCGGAGCCCAGTTGTTCCGCAGCGTGGGCGGGACGGTTGGAACGGCAGTACTCGGAGGCATCATGAATATGAAGCTGAGTGCCGGCATGGCCGCTGCGGGCAGCGTGCCTTTTTTGTCGCTGCTGCAACGCGCGGACCCCGGCAGCGGGGAAGGAGGATCCGGCGTGATCCAGAACGTGCTGAACCCGGGCTACCAGGCCGGAATCCGGGACCTGATCGCCCGCCTGCCGGCCGGGCAGCAGGCGCCGGCCCGGGAAAGCTTTGAGCAGTTTCTGCTGTATGCCCGGCAGGTGTTCAGCGGGGCCATCGATCAATTGTTTTTTGTCAGCGGGCTGCTTATGATCGGGGCAGTGGTAGCCGTATGCTTTCTTCCGGAAGTACCCCTGCGGCGATCGGAGCGGCCGGTGGCGGAAGAAGCCGGAGTGGAATGGGAAGAGGAGTGGGGCCAGGCCGATGCGGAACACGCTCCCCGTAAGGACTGGCAGCCGGCCCGGGGC
>DATAGL010000364.1:0-6167 GCA_036263755.1 Chitinophagaceae bacterium
CCCCCGGCTGATAGCCGACACCGCCACGGTAAAACAGGTGATCGGCCGCAGTGCTACCGGCTGTACCGATACGGCTTACGTGGACATCAAAGTACCGCCCTACAATGATTTCAGCGTAACCATCGACGAGGTGCAGTGCGCGGCAGGCGACAGCCTGCTGGTACGCTTTACCGTTACGAACGATTTCAAGCGGGCCGTGATCCCGGAAGGACTGCCCCTGTCGTTTTACACCTATGATCCGCATGAAACCTCGGCCCGCCTGCTGCCCCCGATGTTCACCGTGCCCGATACGGTAAAAGGGAAAGCGTATTCCGGTTCGGTGCGGATCAAGGGATTGCCACCCGGCAAGATCTATGCTTCCGTGAACGACAGCGCCACGGCGATCCCGGTGGTGTTTGCCCGGCACCGGTTCCCCGAAAAATCATACAGCAACAACGTCAGCACCAGCCATTATAACGGGTTCACGGTTACAGCTCAACCACCCCTGGCGGTGCTGGAATGGGGCGACACCCTGCAGCTTGAAGCGAAGGGCGAGCCGGAGGCCGGCGCTTCGTACCAGTGGAGCAACGCCGCGCAGCTGTCCTGCACCGGCTGCCCGGCCCCGGTCCTGATTGCCGACACCACTATACTGAAACGGGTAGTGGCCACCGGAGCCTTCGGCTGTACCGATACGGCCTGGGTGGATATCCAGGTGCCTCCCTACAACGATTTCACCGCCACCATCCGGGATGCGCAATGCGCGGGAGGCGACAGCCTGCACCTGGAGTTTACGCTGGAGAACCATTTCAAGCGGGGCGTACTGCCCAAAGACCTGACGGTTGCCTTTTACCGGGGCGATCCGCGCTCGGCATCGGCCACCCTGCTGCAACCTGTATTTACCCTGGGGGATACGGTCCGGAGCAAAGCGTCCGATTTCTCCTTTCGTGTAAAGGGAATGGAAGCGGGTAACCTGTATGCGGTGGTGAACCACGGCGGCAAAGCCCTGCCGGTTACTTTCCCCGCCACCGACCTGCTCGAAAAAACCTACAGCAACAACCTGCATTCCTATGCCTATGCACCGGAGGTGATCACCGTACAGCCTTCCGATACCACCGTGCTGCGGCGGCAGCCCGTGCCCCTGGTGCTCGGAACCCCGGTAGTAGATCCCGCCTCTGTGGTGTGGAACGTTCCGGCGGCGCAGGCACAGCTGGATTGCGACCGCTGCCTGCAGCCCACTGCCCGGGCCCTGGATTCGACCATCGTTCAGGTGGAAATGGCCAACCGGTACGGTTGCACGCTGAAAGGAACGGCAAAGATCAACGTACTGCCGCCCGACTTTTATGTCCGGATCGAGGGTACGCAGTGCTATACCAACGGAACGGCCCGGGTGACCTTTACTGTTTGCCTCAACCCGGAATACGACAGCCTGCCGGGCGGCCTGCCCGTAGCATTTTATAACGGCGATCCTGCCGGCGGGGCACATCCGCTTTCCCCTGTTTTTTTTACTCCGAAGGCCGAAGCGGGCCATTGCTTCACCTATACCACCAACGTGGAAGCGCCGGCCGGCGGCAAGCTGTACGCGGTGGCCAATGACCTCGGCCTTCCGGGGCGCTATCCCAGCCCGGGCCACCCGGAGGTGACCCTTTCCAACAATGCCGATGGCGCCGGTTATGTTCCGTTTACCCTCACCATCAACCCGCCGGATACCCTCATCCGGCGGCAGATGCCCGTGCAGCTGACGCCCGGAGCGGAAGGGGGCACCCTGACGGCCTGGGCCTGGAAACCTGCGCCTTTCCTTCCCTGTACCGATTGCCGGGAACCGGAAGTGGCACCGGGTCATACGGTACGCTACGAGGTGCGCGGCCGCAACGAGTTTCATTGCACGGATACCGCCTATGCCATCGTACGCACCCATACCGGGGCCGGGGTGTTCCTGCCCAATGCCTTTACCCCGGGCAACGACCGGAAAAATGACGTGTTTTATGCCTTCACCGGTCCTGATGTGGTGAAAATCCGGTCCTTCCTCATCTTCAACCGCTGGGGCGATAAGGTGTTCGAGGCAGCAAATATCCCGGCCAACGACCCGCTGTATGGTTGGAACGGCCGGGTCAACGGAAAAGAAGGCCCTGCCGAAACCTATGTGTACGTGCTCACGCTGGAAGGGGAAGGGGGAACGACCAGTGTACACAAAGGAACCGTTACCGTGATCCGGTAATAACAAAGCAAAAAACAAACATGAAGACCTGGCGCATTATTTTACTCACTGCCGGCATTCTTTTGCTGTTGCTTCCCGCCTTGAGCCTGACGGTATCGACCGGACCGGAACAGCAGGATGCCGCCTACAGGACAGGTTACTATATGGGACAGGTGATGGTTTTTCTCCCGGGTGTCCTGTGCCTGCTGCGGTGGCGCACGCTGGGAAAAAGAATGCGCCGGCGCGAAGCGGCACAGCTGTTGCACCAGCTGCCCGGCAGACGGCCGGAAGGGACACGCACTCCAACAAACAATCCTGAATGAACCTGGCGAGAACAGGCGGGGATACAATGCCGCCGGAAAAAATATACTGTCCACGGAGGAATTGCCCCTGCACTTCCGGCGCAGGAAGCTGCTTCCGATCTGGATGAAAATATTCATGTTCATCTTCGGGGTGCTGGGCGTATTTTCCTTTCTCGATGTTATCGGCCCCCCTTTTGGCTTCCCGGTAAATACCTCCCTTTATGGACTGGAAGGCCCTGCTGCCGGCACGGTGGCCGGGATGGCCTGCTCAGTTCTTTTCCTGCTGAAGGGCGTGGTCGCATACGGATTGTGGTGGGAAAAGGACTGGGCGGTGCAGCCGGGTGTTTTCAATGCCTTGCTGGGCATAATCATTTGCGCTGCCATAACGTTCGTGCCTCTTTTTGTCCACCCGGGCAATGGGTTTACCTTCCGGCTCGAACTGCCGGCGCTGGTGCCGTACCTGGTGCGGCTGCATCAGATCAAAGCCTCCTCGTAGGCGGTTTACGCATCCGCATGAGCCGATCGAACGGCTGCCCTGAACACGTCCTGCGCTGCGACCATCATTCATTATAATTTCTCCGGCATCAACCCGGTGGAGGCATTACAGGTGCTCCGCACCTATGCCTATTCCGAAGAGGTGTCCCGGAAGCCGGAAGCCCTGATCCGGGCCGGAGCTTTGGAGGCCCTCTTCCGGGTGCCGGCTGCCGGGGCCCTCTTCGATCCGTCGATCCTGCTGGGTTCATTTACCGATGGCAGGGGCCATCCTTTCTATGCCCTGCTGCGCGTACCGGCCCCGTTCGAAGGACCGGCTTTCCTGCTGTTTACCTTTCCCCAGCCCGTTTCCTGGCGCCCGCCCCCATGCATGCTTTCCTTTCCGTATTTTCAGTACATGGAAACGTTGCTGATCATCCTGGTGTCCGTAGCTGCGGCCGTGCTCCTCATTGCCGGCTTGCTGCACCGGCTGAAGAAAGGAAAGGAGACCGCGCCGCCCGAAGCAGTGACCGTGCCGGCAGGAGAAGAGCGGCAGATCCTGGAAGAAAATGTTCCGTTTTACAATGCACTCGATGAAGCCGGCCGCAACCGCTTCGAAGCCCGCGTGCAGCGCTTCCTCGGCCGCACCCGCATTACGGGCGTAGGCACCGAAGTGGAACCGCTCGACCGGGTACTGGTGGCGGCTTCCGCCATCATACCCATCTTTGCGTTCCCCGACTGGGAATACATCAACCTGAAAGAAGTGCTGCTGTACCCCGATGCATTCAACGAAGAGTTTGCCCAGGAAGGGGAAGGGCGGACCACCCTGGGTGTGGTGGGCACAGGGCCTTACCAGAACCTCATGATCCTCTCGCGGCACGAGCTGCGCCAGGGGTTTCAGAACAGAACGGGCAAGCGCAATACCGCCATCCACGAATTCGTGCACCTGGTGGACAAAACCGACGGTGCGGTGGACGGCATTCCGGAAGCGCTGCTCGAACGCGGGTATGTGCAGCCCTGGCTGAAGATGATCCGGGGCTACCTGCAGGAGCTGATGAGGGGCAAAACCGATATCAATCCCTACGGGGCCACTAATGAAGCGGAATTCTTTGCAGTAGTGGCAGAGTATTTCTTCGAGCGGCCCGACCTGCTGGAGGAGAAGCATCCCGAACTGTACCGGATGCTCTCGGCGATCTTCCTTCAGGAGCCCGGAAAGGATTAGCCCTGCGCCGGCTATAATACGTTCGGGTGCAGGCTGAGCTTCCAGTAATCCACCAGCAGCTTCAGCTGGGCCGTAAGGTCATCCAGGCCCGTGGGCCGGAGAAAATAGCCTTGTGCGCTCAGGTCAAAGGCCTTGTGCACCTGGTGCGGTTCTGCCGTGGTGGAAAAAAAGATAAAGGGAATGCTTTTGCGGCGCAGCACCTGGTCCTCGTTGATCAGCCGGCGGACTTCCAGTCCGTTCAGCAGGTGGGAGCCTACGTTGGAGATAATGAGGAAAGGCCTGTCCTCAGTGGTCCGCAAGTAGTGCATCAGTTCTTCCCCCGTGGTAAAAAACCGGAGGCGGTTGGCTACCCCGGTCAGCCGGAAGGCTTCCCGGAAAATTTCCTGTTCATCGGAATTGTCTTCATAAATAAGGATCGGGCCTGATCGGGACATGGCGTTGGCTTTGCCGGTAAAGATAAGGGGGAGGGGAGCGCGGGCAGTAAGATCCTTCCTTTCTCTTGCCGCGGGGGCAGCAAAGGAATGGCGGGTGCGGGTTCGGAAGCAACAGGGGCAACCTTTTTTTGAGCGATGCGGCCTGCATCTTATCCCGTTTTATAAATCGGTACATTCAGGAAATGATACGCCTCCTGCTTTTTCTCCTGCTCATGCCGGCGGCTTTTGCAGCCTCCGCGCAAACCGATACGGCCCGGCAGCTTCCGGGTATCTTCGAACGGATCACCCGCCATATGCAGGCGTTCCGGCCGGACACCACGCCTCCGCCCCGGGACCGCACCACCCGCAGGATAACGGAAATCCTCCGTCTGAAAGGCGGCTTCGACATCAGTGAGGCCATCGAATTCAAGCTGGAGGAAGACCGGCGCAACCAATCCATGCCCGACAGTTCCCTCCGAAAGCTGGCTTCCTTTTTCCGGGAGGGCAATGGCCGCCGCTGGCTCCACCATGCCCTGGTACACATCTACCGGAAGCATTTCACCCCGAAGGAAATCCGGCAGCTCCTGAAGTTTTACCAGACTGCCGCCGGCCGGAAAATGGCAGCCGATTTTCCCCTGATCATGCTGGAATCCCTGGCCGTGGCGGACGGGCTGAAAAAAAGCGTGACGGGCGAATAAGCCGGTGCGGCACCGGTGCAGGTCGCCGGTAAAGGTTCCCTGCTCTTCAAAGCGGCAGGCCGGCTGCTTCCGGGCCTTACGAAAGGACCTGGTTGCTGCCGGTTTATGACCAGGCTCATACACCGGCAATACGGAAGTCACCTGCCCTATTGATGCCCGGTTGTAGCTTTGCGCTTTCCCAGCTGTACCGGTATCAATCAGGTAAGGAGAACCGGCCGGAAAGTCCGGCGACATTTCAGCGAACCATCATCAAAACAAAAAAGCAAGCTATGCGCACCGCCATATACAGTACTTATCTTTTTGAAAAAGAAACCCTCCGCACGGCAGCTGGCGAAAAGCATGAGCTCCTGTTCCTGCCCGCACCACTTTCGGCAGAAACCGCGCTGCTGGCCCGGGGCTGTACGGCTGTCTGCATCTTTGTGAACGACGATGCCTCCGCCCCGGTGCTCCGGCTGCTTCATGCAGAAGGCGTCCGGTTTATCGTCCTCCGTTCGGCAGGCTTCAACCATGTGGACCTGAAGGAAGCCGCCCGTCTCGGCCTCCGCGTGGCCCGGGTGCCCGAATATTCGCCCTACGCCGTGGCGGAGCATACCGTGGCCCTGCTGCTGGCGCTGAACCGCAAGATCGTGCGGGCCCAAAGCCGCATCCGCGAGGGCAACTTTTCCCTGGACGGGCTGACCGGTTTCGACCTGCACTGTAAGACGGTCGGCATCATCGGCTTCGGCAAGATCGGAAGGGTAGTGGCCCGCATTCTGGGTGGCTTTGGCTGCCGGCTGCTGGCCTACGATCCTTATCCCGACCCCAGGTGGGAAGCGGAACTGGGCGTGCAGTACGTGGACGTGGACACGCTCTGCCGGACTTCCGACATCATTACCCTGCATGCTCCCC
>DATAGL010000365.1:0-6698 GCA_036263755.1 Chitinophagaceae bacterium
TGTTGTATGAGTAGGATTATGCAGTGGATGAGCAAAGTACACGGTTCCTGGCCGGTAAAAAATCCCTGGATGAAAGCAGCCTTTTTCCCTGAGGCCACTAACCTTTCACTTCCAATACCACCAATACTACAAATACCACCAATACAACAAATACCACCGGTTCCACCCCAAAAGACCTTTACAATACTATTCACAAATTTCTTCGTTACTTGCCAGGCAGTGCGCGCTACCGTTGGTCATATCCGGATTTTTCTTTTTATACTCCTGTTGCTGGGGGGAGGCCGCGCCGGCGCCCAGTACAAGGTGCAGGGCACGGTGTACGACAGCTCGCGCTCCTACCCGGTGCAGTCGGTGACCGTGATGAGCAGCAACGGCTCGGGCACCGTTACTGATGCCAACGGCCGCTATACGATCTCCGTCGGCGAGAAAGACTCCATCTGGTTCTCCTACCTGAACAAGCCTACAATGAAGTTTCCCGTGCTGAAGATCAGCGACGTTACCCAGTTCGATATCGCCATAGAAGTGAGCGTGCCTTCGCTGCCCGAAGTAAAGATCCGGCAACGCGATTACCGCCTCGATTCCATCCGTAACCGGGAAGAATATGCGAAAGTGTTCAACTACCGCAAGGTGAACATCGCGAGCCTCACCAACATCGGCCCCAGCGGCGCAGGTATCGACATCAATGAAATGATCCGGCTGTTCCAGTTCCGCAAGAACCGCAACATGCTGAAGTTCCAGGACCGCCTCCTGCAGCAGGAGCAGGACAAATTCATCGACCACCGGTTCAGCCGCGGCCTCGTCATCCGCCTCACCGGCCTGGAGGGCGAGGCGCTCGAACAGTTCATGGTGCGCTACCGGCCCACCTACGAATTCGTGCTGTACACCAGCGATTACGATTTTCAGTCTTACATCAAGGAATCGGCAGAGCTGTTCCGCAAAGGCAAAGGTTTCTGACAGGCCTTCTTTCCCTTAGCTTTGGCGCATGGACCAACTCAAACTGGGCATCGGCACCCGGCTGCAGCATACGCAGTGGGGCCCCGGCGTGATCGTCGGCGTTCGGTATGCCACCTACCTCATCTCCTTCATTTACCACGGCGTTAAGGAAGTGGACAAGGGCAACGAAGCCCTGGAGGAGATCATCCCCGAAAATGTAACGGAAGAGATCGAAACGCATTCCGACGTGGAGCGCTCGCTGCTGAAGATCCTGCGCCTCTGGGGCGACGCTTCGGAAGTGGTACCCCTTGGCGACCGCTGGAAGGGAGGCATCATGGTGCTTCAGCCGGCCGACAAAAGCCAGAAGGGAAAGGAGCTTCCCATCGACGTGTTCTTCCACAAGATCGTCATGGCCCGGGACCGCCTCCGCGTGCTGGAGCAGCAGGTCAATGCGCACAAGGGCCTCAGCGACGAGGACAAGGTAAACCTGCAGCAATACATCACTCGCATCTACGGCTCGTTCACCACCTTCAACGTATTGTTCAAGAACAAGGAACAGTGGTTTGCCGGCGAGAAAGGGGCGCGGGAAGACTGATCATTTGTCCCGCTCCTCGAGGTGCATCTCCTGGATCAGGGGTACCTTCTCCGGCGTGAGGGTGAAGTAAACAGCTATGTTCTTCCGCTCTCCCTCCAGCACGAAAGTGCCGCGCAGGTTGTTCTCCGGTTGCACCGGTCCCGAACGCAGGATGCGTCCCGCATTGCGGAACAACAGGGCGGATTGCTTCCGCAGGGAATCGACAGGGTTGTCCGGAAAAAAGTTTTCCGCAAACAGGCCGCTCTTTTCGGCATCCTTCCAGTGCGGCAGCAGTTGCACCAGGGCTTCCTTCCGCTCCGTCAGCACCGTGCCGGGCTGCAGCTGCCGGGGCTGTAACCCCGCCGCAGCCATTACGGTATCCAGCACTTTGAGGTTGACCACTCCGAGGCCGGCATAGGTCAGGTTGCCAAAGGATACCACGGCAATGCCGTATTCGGGAAACATGCGCCATTCGCTGCCAAAGCCCGGCAGCCCGCCGCTGTGGCTCACCCAAACCTTACCCGTGCAGTCCTTCCGCCAGATCAGCCCGTAACCATAGGCCGTGCTCTGCGGGCAGGGCCGGCCGCTGGGGTGGTTCGTCCGGGTATTCAGGCCGATAAAATTCCAGGGCTGGTGCATTTCCCGCAGGGAACTTCTTTTCAGGACCCCGCTTTCCTGACCGTCGCGGGGCGGCCAGGCCGAAAGATGCAGCGCGATGTATTTGCTGAAATCTTCGATCGTGGTCAGCAGTCCGCCCATGGCCCCGTACGACCCGTGGTGCAGCAACGGCTCTTCCGCCACGCTTCCGGCCCCTGCGCGGTAACCGAGCGCCAGCAGGGAATCCGGCACTTCCGCATACTCCCAGTAGGTATGGTGCATACCCAAGGGCCGGAAAACCGTTTGCCGGATGTACGCCCCGTAAGGCATCCCGCTCACTTGCGTAACGATGCGTCCCAGCAGGGCAAATCCGAGGTTGCTGTATTCATAGCGCACACCCGGCACGTTGGAAAATTGGGCTTCTCCCGCCGTTTTCAGCAGGTCCGCATCGGTATCGGCCAGCTGGCGGTCGCCCCAGGGATTGTCTTCCGGGAAGCCGGCGGAATGGGTGAGCAGGTGCCGGATGGTTATGTCCGGTGCATCGGTGGTCAGCAGCCTGGCTTTTTTCAGTTCCGGTATGTAAAGGTGTACCGGGTCGTCCAGCCGGAGCTTTCCTTCGTCGCGCAGCCGCAGGATGGCCAGCGCCGTTACGCTTTTCGACATGGAGGCGATCCGGAACACCGTGCGCGGGGTAGCTGCGGTTCCCTTTGCCACGTTGGCCTTCCCCGTTCCGCCTGAATACAGCAGCTGCCCGTCGGCGATCACGCCGTAAGCAAGTCCGGGAAAACCGTTTTGTTGCGCATGGGCGCGGAACAGGCTGTCCACCAGGGGCCGTGTGGCCTTTATCCGGCCCAGCCGGCCGGTATCCTCAAACTGAGGGGGGCGGTAGGCCGGCTGTGCGGCGGCCGTGCCGGCAAACAGGCACAAGACCGGAAGAAAGGAGCGGCAGGAAGTCATGTTTCAAGTTAAGCAAAACCGCGGAGTAGCGGGATTTGGACGGAGTAGCAGGATGCGTATACGACAAACCATTCTAACGTAAACATGCCATTCATCCCGCTAGGATCCTTTGCCTGGCTCTGCTGCGGCTTTACTGTTCCAAACGCTTACCGGATGGAAACGTTCTTCATCCCTTCCCTTCCGGAAAACACCGGGAAATACATCATCTCGGCCCGGGCGGGGTTCAGTACATACCGGCCGGTGTACCGCGGCAGCAGCTGAACCGAAAAAGTATAGGTGCCTGTGGTCAGCCGGGTACAGAACAGGCTCACTTTGTGCTTAAAGTGCTCCCGGTGCACTTCGCCGTAGCGGTGCGGCTGCTCGCGGACGGCATAGGAACAGCCGGCAGGAATGGGTATCTCCACCAGTACATAGTCCACATCGGCCGTAACGGAAACCGAAACCTCCAGGGTCACGGCTTCACCGGCAGGCAGCACGGTCACCGGTGATCCGTTCTTCAGGAACCGGCTGCGCACGGCAAACACGTTGGAGTCAAGTGCCGGCCGGCTGTTCCATAGCTGCTGGTAAGCCGTAAAATAGACGGGTGCACCGCCGGTTTTTTCCGCCCGGAGCGTATCACCGGCACTCCATTCCGCGGTGTAGGGGAACCGGGTCACCGTTTCCTGTCTGCCGCCCGACAACTGCAATACCGGCTGCCGCTTGTCCGCCCCGGTGCGCAGCAGGTCAGGCAGCAGGGTTTCCAGGATCAGCGAGGATTCATAGGTATTACTCCAGTGTCCGCTTTTGCGCTGCTCCAGGAAGTAACCCCGGATCCTGCGGAGTACGGCTTCGTGTCCGCCGGCCCGGTTCAGGAGTCGATACATTACCAAAGTATTCTGAACGGGGTTGTTGAACAGGGACCGGTTTTCCTCCCCCCAGTACAGGTTGCCCATAGCGGTACGGCGGGCTTTTGCCAGCAGGGAATCCGGTCGTACAGGTGAGCCCGTCAGCTGCCGCAGCTCCATCCAGCGGAGCCGGTTGAACAGCGTGCTTTGCTCCACTTTCGGGGCCAGCTCTTCCAGGTAACGGTCGACGGGTGCTTTTGCTTCCAGGCGGTGCAGCAGCTGCAGCGCAAACAGGGCATCCGAAACCGTTTGCCCGGCTGACCCCATCCGGTAAATAAGGTAGTCTGCCAATGACCGCTTGTCGAACAGGGACGGAAATCCCGCCGCTTCGGCCTGCAAAAGGGCATCGGCCACATGCAGGGAGATCCAGGGCTGCTCTTCATCGCCGGGCCACCAGCCCCAGCCGGTTTTTTTGCCGGCCGCAGTCAGCTGCCGGACGAACTGGCGGACCGTATTTTCGTCCCGGAACGGCTCACCCAGGTGCCGGCGTATGCTTCGCTCCAGCAGCAGTGCTTTGAGCTTGGAAGCCATCTGTTCGTTGCAGAGATACTCATAGCGCCGGATGGCTTCCATTTCCTCCACGAAAACGGGCAGGAGGGCCGCTTCGGCATGCACCTTTACGGGTCCGAGGGCCGGGTCGAAGTCCAGGGTGAGTGATGTATCGCCTTCGAGTGCGGCAAACACACCCTTAGTCTCCTGTACGCCGGGCCGGAAAACGGGAATGCCCCGCTCCTCACCGTCGAGGTATCCGTCTTCCTTCAGCAGGCTGTACCGCACGCGTACCGAATCCTGGACCCCGGGAAACAGGTGGACCGTATCGATGCGGCTGTGGCGCAGGAAAAAATCCTTCCGGTCCACTACCGTACTGTCGATGGTCAGTGTGCTTGCGACCCGCTGGCTGTCAATGCCGTAATACAGGGCTTTGGCAATGCCCGTGGCCGAGTCGCCGCTTACCAGGAACAGTGGAAGGGCAAGGTTCCCGCTGAGCGGCTTGAACGAGCGCACCTTTGTTTCGGTCAGTCCCGTCCGCCGCCGGCTGCCCATGGCAATCACGTACGCACGCCAGCTCGTGATGTCGTCGGGGTAGGTTACCGTGAACCGTGCCTTGCCGCTTTCATCGGTACGCAGTCGGGGCTGCCAGAAAGCGTCGTCGCGGAAGCGGCGGCGCAGGCTGTTGGCATTGTTGCCCTCTGCCGCATCGGTGGGTCCGCCCCCCTTTTTCGGGGTCAGCAGGATCACGCCGCCGGCGCCCCGGCTGCCATACAGGGCCGTAGCCGCAGGGCCGTCCAGTACGGTGATGGAGTAGGCAGCCGTATCCAGGGTATTCAAAGAACCGTCATACGGCTGGCCGTCCAGCATCAGGATCGGCATGCCCGCCTGCATACTGGATTGCCCCCGGACGGCAATTCCGGCCACCTTTCCCTGCAGCAGGTAGGAATCACCGGAGACGGTTGCGACGGCACCGGTCATTTCGCGGCGGCGGGTCGTTCCATAGCCTACGACAACTATTTCCTGCAGCTGGCTTACCGATCGGGTGAGGGTCAGGTCGAGGTGTTCCCGGCCTTCAATGAGGGCTTCCACAGGAGCGAAGCCAACCGATGTGACCACGATCGTGGCCTGCTCCGGGGCCGCTAACAGGAACCCGCCCTGCGCATCGGTTTGTGCCGCCAGCCGGGTACCCCGGATGCTGACCACCGCTCCAATTACCGGGCGGCCCTCAGCATCGCGCACGACCCCCGACACAAACCGGGTAAAGCCGGAGGGATCAAGGTAGCGCTCATGAAAGATCTCGCGGATATCGTCTTTATCATTGCCTTCATAGTAGCGCTGGCCGCTTGCCCGGGCGCTCAGGATCCGGGCCAGCCGCACGCTTACACTGTCCGGGCCCACCACTTTCACCTTTCCCGGATCGAAATAATTCATGCCGCCGGCCCGCACGGGCAGGCTGTCCATCAGGTAATACCGGTTGCCCTTGAGCAATACCAGCAGCCGGTAGTACCCGGGCTCCAGCCGGCCCATGTGCCGGGTGTTGCCTTTGTACACGTGCAAAAAGTCGGTGTGTCCGTAACGGAACAGAAAGAGGCTTTTGATGAAGTACGGCCAGCCGCGCTCATCTTTTCCCGGCACTACCTGCAGTTCCCCGGCCGGCACCCCTCTGGCTACGGCCGGGTTCACAAACAGGTCAACACTGGCACAGCGCTGGTCCTGATACTCCCTCCACAGGCTGTCCAGCTTCTGTTCGGAAAGAACATAATCACCGGTATTGGGCGGGGTGCCGTAGGCGAAAAGATAGTTGCGGAACAGGGGCCGGGCCGGTTGCTTCTGGCGGATCAGCCCCGGCGTAAAGCGGAACTCGTAGCCTTCTTCGGGCTCAAAAGGCTGGACAGAACTGTTGTGCACTACATATTCCGCAGGTCGACGGTTGATGGGTCCCACTCCTGCACCCGCTCCGTGGCCGAAAGACATGAAGGGGCTCCGCACCAGGAACACCTGACCGTTTTGCCTTATATAGCTGAGCTTTCCCGGTGTATTGTTCTCCACGGCCAGCAGGTAACCGCCCAGGACCGCCTGTTCGCCTGAGGTCAGGGTATCGGGCATTAGCTCCCGGAATGCTTTTCCCCAGGTGGTATCCGCCCGGAGGGAAATCACTGTTTTACTGCCCCGGGCCACGAATACCGAGTCCAGGCTCAGCTGCTGCCGGGTGGTGCGCAGTCGGATGCTGTGCCAGCCCGGCTCCACGGCAAAGCTGTAGG
>DATAGL010000366.1:0-3035 GCA_036263755.1 Chitinophagaceae bacterium
CGGACGTCTGGGATCCATCGCGCGACGGACTAATCCATAAAAATTACGACGAGCAGCTGGTTAAGGAAGGCAAGCGGAAAAACAAGCGTGAGCTCTGCGCCCAGTTCGGACTCGATGAGGAGAAGCCCCTGATCACCTTTATCGGCCGGCTGGTGGGAGAGAAGGCAGCCGACCTGCTGCCCGATGCCATCCGCAGCTCGATCTACCAGTACCACGGCAATGCCAACTTCCTCATACTGGGTTCGGGCGAAACGCAGGTGGAAGAACGCCTCGACGAGCTGACAGGACAGTTCAAGGGATATGTCAATACGTTTATAGGGTATAACGAGGCGCTCAGCCACCAGATGTACGCCGGGGCCGACTTCCTGCTGATGCCCAGCCGGGTGGAGCCTTGCGGGCTCAACCAGATGTATGCCCTGCGCTACGGCACCGTGCCCATGGTGCGCAGCACCGGCGGCCTGCGGGATACGGTAAAGGATTTCGGCGACTGGCAGGGCTACGGCATCCGCTTCAACCACGCCAGCGTGCACGACATTACCTACAGTGTCGGAAGGGCTATTGACCTGTACGAGAATAAAAAAGACCTGTACAACTGGATGCGGAGTTATATGATGCAGATCGACCACTCCTGGGATTATTCGGCAGGCGAGTACATTAAAGTATACCGGGAACTGAAGGGAGTGCTCCCGGAGCCGCCCGCAGCAGCGGCACCACTGGTTACCCCGGATCCGGAAGTGTAGACCAGGAATGGTAACGGACATCAGACAGGTTAGGAACGAACAGAATGATCAAAGAGCTATATGAATACTTCAGGAAAAGACCAGCCGGCCGGCCGCCAGGCCGGAATATACCCGCAGAGAAACGGACCGACCATCCCGGAAAGGATGCCCGTACAGGGCACCTGCGATCCGTAGACCGGGTACCCCGCCGGGTCCGCTGAATACCGGTGGGACAGGGAAGGACACCTCACCGCAGAAAAGCCCTCCCGGCTGCAGAGCCGGCCTTCTTCCTGCTTAGCATGTAAATTGCTTGTATTCGATACAACAAAGACGGTAACCTAAATTCTCCATTCTCCATTCTAAATTTTCCTTTTCGCTTATGAACAACGAAGTTTTATCGGTCATACTCGGTGGCGGGGCAGGCACCCGGCTTTTCCCCCTGACGGCAACCCGCTCGAAACCCGCTGTGCCCATCGCCGGTAAGTACCGCCTGGTGGACATACCCATTTCCAACTGCCTGAACTCCGACATCGGACGCATGTTCGTCCTGACCATGTACAACTCGGCCTCGCTGAACCGGCACATCAAGAACACCTACCACTTCAGCGCCTTCAGCAGTGCCTTTGTGGACATCCTGGCGGCCGAGCAAACCCCCGACAACCCCACCTGGTTCCAGGGTACGGCCGACGCCGTGCGCCAGTGCCTGCGGCACATTGCACCATTCAACGCCGAATACATCCTGATCCTTTCCGGCGACCAGCTCTACCAGATTGATTTCCAGGAAATGCTGGCCGGACATAAGCAAAGCGGGGCCGACATTACCATTGCCACCATCCCGGTGGCTGCCAAGGAAGCTTCGGAGTTCGGCATCCTGAAAACGGAGAATGGCTTTATTACTTCGTTTACTGAAAAACCCAAAACGGGACTGGAAAACTGGGTGTCCGACACGGGAGAGGAGATGCGGGCCAAAGGCAAGGAGTACCTGGCCTCCATGGGTATTTACATTTTCAACCGGCAGCTCCTGTTCGACCTGCTGCTGAATGAAAAGAAAGAAGCCACCGACTTCGGCAAGGAAATCATCCCCCAGTCGATCGGTAAATACAAGGTGGCCTCGTACCAGTACGAAGGCTACTGGGAAGACATCGGGAACATCTGCGCGTTCTTTGAGGCCAACCTGGCCCTGACGAAGGACCTGCCGGAATTCAACCTGTTTGATAAGGACCGGGCCATTTTTACCCGCCCCCGTATGCTGCCGCCGGCCAAGATCAGCGGCACCACCCTGGACCATGCCATCATCGCCGAAGCCTCGATCATCAATGCGGCCCGGATCGAAAACGCCATCGTGGGCATCCGCGCCCGGGTGGGTCATGAAACGACCCTTTCCGGCGTCTACATCATGGGTAACGATTTCTTCGAAACCCTCGACCAGATGGAAGATGCCCAACGCAATGGCGTGCCACTGCTGGGTATCGGCAAGCGCTGCTTCATCAAGAATGCTATTATCGATAAAGACTGCCGCATCGGCGACGATGTACGCATCAACGGCGGCACCCATATACCCGACAGTGATACGCCGCTGTATACCGTAAAAGACGGTGTCGTGGTGATCAAGAAGGGCGCGATCCTGCCGAACGGGTTCACGCTCGGCTAGGCATCGGGTTTAGTTATTTTTCAGGGGCAGACAGGCTCATCGTGTCATAAATACACTATCTTCATTGTGCTTATTTAAACACGATTGCTTATGTCTGCCCCTTTGCTTTCCCCACCAAAGCCCCTGCTGAATTTCCGGCAGCTCTGGAATATGAGCTTTGGCTTTTTCGGCATCCAGTTCGGCTTTGCCCTTCAGAACGCCAATGTCAGCCGCATCTTCCAGACCCTGGGAGCGGAAATCGACCAGATCTCCTACCTCTGGATCGCTGCCCCGGTGACCGGCCTGCTGGTCCAACCCATTATCGGCTACCTGAGTGACCGTACCTGGCATTCCTACTGGGGGCGCCGCCGCCTCTATTTCTTTATCGGCGCCATCCTGGCCTCGCTTTCCCTGTTTCTCATGCCGAATTCCAACAGCCTGATCATGGCGGCCATCCTGCTTTGGGTACTCGATGCCTCCATCAATATTTCCATGGAGCCGTTCCGGGCCTTTGTAGGCGATAAGCTGCCCGAGCAGCAACGGACCGAAGGCTTTGCCATGCAGACCTTTTTCATTGGGGTAGGCGCCGTCATCGCTTCCCTGCTGCCCTACATTTTTACGAACTTCTTCCAGGTCAGCAATGAGGCGCCCGAAGGGACCATTTCCGATTCCGTCAAGTATTCCTT
>DATAGL010000367.1:0-1646 GCA_036263755.1 Chitinophagaceae bacterium
TGTATGGTCGATCACCGCCTGTACGTCCGAAGCCATTTTCGCCAGCGAGAAATCCTTATTGGCCGGCCGCGTTGATTTTCCCAGTCCCGGCAGGTCGATCATGATGAGGCGGTACCGGTCTTCAAAATATTTCCGCTGGTAATACCAGTTGCGGATCTGGGCATTCCAGCCGTGGATAAACAGGATGGCCTGGCCTTCTTCTTTACCGTAATATTCGATATTGATGGTGCTCCCGTCGGGCCGGCTGATGGATTCCCGGCGGCTGGTGTCGAACATGCGGGGCTCATCCTCGCCTTTTCTCCGCTTGCTGACCAGGGCCTTTACCAGGAATCGCCCGAGCAGCATAAACAGCAACAGGGCGATCATGCCGTAAAGGCAGCGTTCCGCATAGTCGTCGTTCACCGTATCCCGGTACCGGTCCCACTCGCGCCACAGGTAATAAGCGATGAAAGGAAAAGCGATCGACAATACGTCCGCGAGCAGTAAGACCAGTAAGAGTAACGGCATAAGACGGTTTAAGGCGTACGGCATCAAAAACTTCGTGCCAGAACAGGTACGGATGAGGCGGAATGGATGGGCAAATGTGCAAATATGCAGATGGGCAGATGGGCAAGTGGGCAGATATGTGAATTAGAAAATGGGCAGTCATTCATTGTTATTCTCCTTGCAGGTTCATAACATCCAAAAGGCCCTTTCCTTCATTTGCACACCTGCACACCTGCACATTTGCACATTCACACCCGCATCTTCAAACCTGAGCATTTCGCCACACGGCCAGCCAGCGGAAGGCCCACTGCCAGCGGCAGGAGTACTCCTTCAGGCCCGCGCGGGCAAAGAGGCGCTCCCAGTCCTGACGGCGGAAGCCGCGCTTTACGGAAAGCGGCGCATCGTTTTTTACAAGGTAGCTTTTTGAAAACAGCCCCGTGAGCAGGCGGATCGAATGAAAGGCCAGCGGGTGACGGTGCAGGTCGTTGATGAAAAATCCGGAACGGCAGTGCGCTGCTTTCCAGTGCAGCACTTCTTCCAGCTGTTCATCGGTGAAATGGTGACAGAAGAGGGAAGAAAAAACAATGTGCGGGGTTTCCGGAAGCAGGGCCGTGCGGTAGTCGGAATGGATGAACCGGATGGAAGAGCTGCGGCTGCGCGCGTACGCAATGCATTCGCCGTTGATGTCGATGCCGGTCAGTTCCGCTGTACGCCCTTTGCGCTGCAGCCAGTTCCCGATCATCCGGAGGTTATCGCCCCCGCCGCAACCGATTTCCGCGATCCGGACCGGTTCGTCTCCGGCGGGCAGCAGGGCCTCCACCCCCTTGATGGTAATACGGTGGCCGCCCAGCAGGCGGTTGATCGTTTCCAGCTCCTCCATGTTGCGGCGGATGTCGGCGAAGGGAATGCCTTCCCCGTCGAGCAGCTCTTTCTGGTATGAACGGCGGGCAAAGCTCATCTCAGGCGGCAGCAGTAAAGGTTTCCACGGTCAGGCCCGGGCCGAAGGCCGCTCCCAGCACGGGTCCGCCTTCCTTCCGGCCCAGCAGCTCTTTCAGCACGAACAGGATGGTGGCCGACGACATGTTCCCGTATTGCTGCAGCACGCTGTACGAAGCGTCGAGCCGGGCGGGATCGAGGGTCATGCTGCGCTCCACCGCTTC
>DATAGL010000368.1:0-3360 GCA_036263755.1 Chitinophagaceae bacterium
GAGCGGTGCATGCTTTCGATGAAGCTCCGGAAAGAGGCTGTCAGCGCTTCCCGCGACCGGTACCGCTCTCCGTTGGTCAGCACGGTAATGCGCGCGGAAAGAATATTGGAAAGCAGCTCCATGATGGAGCATTCCTCGAACGAAAGGTACCGCGCCGCCCGGTGATGGCAGGAAACCAACCCCCAAAGACTGCCTTCATGCACGATGCGGGTGGACATGGATGCCGTTACGCCCATGTTTTTCAGGTACTCGATGTGCACGGCGGCCACGCTGCGCAGGTCGCTGTCGGAAAGGTTGGTAAAGGTATTCGTAACCGGGTTCAGCAGCGGGTACAGCTTTACCGGGGTGTAGTCGCGGTTGGGAATGATCCGGTAGGGATTTTTGAAATACATGTCGCGGGCGGGCTTGGGCACGTCGGAAGCCGGGAATTTCAGTCCCAGGTACCGGTCCATGCCTTCCTCGAGGGCTTCGGCCCGCACGGTACCGTTCCATTCCGGGTCGAAGCTGTAGATCATTACCTTATCGAATCCGGTCAGCGCCTTGATCTCCCTGGCCGCCACGGTACACACTTCCTCCACGGTTGCCGCCTTCTCGACGGTGGCAATCAGCTGCTTCAGTTCCTGGAATACCTGCACGAACGAAGAAAACCGGTTCTGGACATAGTGCTTCAGCTCTATTTCCAGGATGAAGAAATGGTCTTTCTGGTGCAGAAATACGGTATAAGGTTCCGCTTCCTCTTTTCCGAACCGGAGGGTCAGGGGCAGCTTTCCGCCGCCGGAAGCCGTCATTTTTTCGCTGATCATCCGGAGGTCCTCCGCCGGAAGGTAAGCGTCGAGCCGTTGCCGAACGGCCTCCTGCGCGGGAATGTCCAGCAGTTCGGTGCAGTTCTCACTGGCCTGCAACACCTGGAAATCTTCCGTGGCCACGACCAGGAGTACCCCGTGGGGCTGAATCAGGTTGGTTTGGTGCAGGGGCAGCTTCCCGCAAAAGGTTTTATCGAAATTGGGCCGTTGATTGCTCATGAAAGGCGTTTATCGCTTGTTGGAAATATTGGAAGGCCGCGCGGGCGCCGGAGATTACGGCTCCGGCCTCGCCGGGCACCAGCTCGTCGAGCCGGGTGGTGAAGCGCTGCCACATGACCATCCGCTCGCTGCCGTAGGCTTCCCAGAAACGGGTACTACCTTCGGGCAGGGTCATTTTCGAGCGCAGCATACGGACAATATGCACCCCTCCGAGGGTGGAACCCTCCAGCACATACAGGGCACCTAATGCCTGGTGGAAAGAAGGCTGTACAGAGGACCCGGTAACCCGGGGCACGGGGGCGCCCATCTGCAGGAGGTCCTGTTCGAGAAAGGCGGCATTGCGGCGCCGGGAGCGGTCGGGAAAATGGGTTTCATTCACCCAGGCCCGGATGCCCTTTTCCATCGGCGCGAATACGAGGTAAAACAGCTGGAGCAGGGCAGCGTAATCCGCCTGGTTAGCGGCATTCTTTATGATCGGTAAAAGGGCGCCTTCCGTGGCGGCATGTTCGGTTCGGGTGGATGATTTAAGGAGGGCAGCACAGGATCCGGTTCCGTCACGTTGGGTCATGCGCTAAAAATAATTAAAGTTTACGGCCCCCTTTAAAAATATATTGACGGCTTGCGCCATTTCTGCCAGTACCCCTAATTTCACCGCATGGAACGATTGCTTACCGAACGGGCCGAACGCCTCCAGGTCATTTATGAAGGCGGCGGGAAAAAGGCCATTGCGAAACAAAAAGAGCGCGGCAAACTGACCGCCCGCGAACGCATCCGCTACCTCACCGACCCCAATACACCCTTTACCGAAATCGGCGCTTTTGCCGGCTACGGCATGTATCCCGAGCACGGCGGCTGTCCGGCCGGTGGCACCGTGGCCGGGCTGGGCTACGTCAGCGGCCGGCAGTGCGTGATCCTCGCCAACGACCAGACCGTAAAGGCCGGCGCCTGGTTCCCGATTACCGGTAAAAAGAACCTGCGCCTGCAGGAGATCGCGCTGCAAAACCGGCTCCCGGTTATCTACCTCGTGGACAGTGCCGGCGTGTACCTGCCGATGCAGGATGAGATCTTCCCCGACAAGGAACACTTCGGCCGCATCTTCTACAACAATGCACGCATGAGCGCCGAAGGCATCACACAGATCGCTGCGGTCATGGGCGCCTGCGTGGCCGGCGGGGCTTACCTTCCCATCATGTCCGATGAAACCCTGATGGTGGAGGGTGCCGGCTCGATTTTCCTGGCCGGTCCTTACCTTGTAAAAGCGGCCATCGGCGAAGACATTGACATTGAAACCCTGGGGGGTGCTGTAACCCATACCGAACTCTCCGGCATTGCGGATTACAAGTTTAAAACGGAGGAAGAATGCCTCGACCGGGTCCGTTCGATCATCGGCAAGCTGGGTGCGCCGGCCACTGCCCCTTTTGACCGCATCGCTCCTGTTGCGCCCGCCTTCCCGGCAGAGGACCTGTACAGACTGTTACCCGCAGACAGCACGAAGCCCTACGATATGGTTGAAGTCATTCAGCGGATCGTTGACGCGGGTACGTTCGAACAGTACAAGGAGGATTACGGCAAGACCATTCTTTGCGGCTATGCACGCATTGAAGGCTGGGCCGTGGGCATCGTGGCCAACCAGCGCAAGGTGGTAAAAAGCAAAAAGGGAGAAATGCAGATGGGTGGCGTTATCTACAACGACAGTGCCGACAAGGCCGCTCGGTTTATCCTCAATTGCAACCAGAAAAAGATACCGCTTCTATTCCTGCAGGATGTCACCGGTTTTATGGTGGGCAGCCGGAGCGAGCATGCCGGGATCATTAAGGACGGCGCCAAGCTGGTGAATGCTGTGGCCAATTCCGTTGTGCCGAAGATCACCGTCATTATCGGCAATTCGTACGGCGCAGGCAACTATGCCATGTGCGGCAAGGCCTATGATCCCCGGTTCATCTTTGCCTGGCCTACGGCACGTATTGCCGTGATGGGTGGCGAGCAGGCTGCCAGAACACTCCTCCAGATCCAGGTGGCCGGACTGAAGGCCAAAGGAAAAGAGATTACCCCGGAAGAGGAAAACAAGCTGCTGGAAGAGATAAAAGGACGCTACGAACAACAGACCACACCCTATTATGCAGCCGCGCGCCTTTGGGTGGATGAGATCATTGATCCGGCCGCAACCCGCCTGTACATTGCCGAATCCCTGCAGGCCGCCAGCCAGAACCCGGAGGTGCCGGGGTTACGGACGGGCGTATTCCAGGTGTAAGGAGTTGGTCCGGCCAGGAGCCGAAAAGGATATGGAGCCGGCAGTACCGTGATCGTGCAATAAGTGGCCACTTTGCCGGTTGCCCAT
>DATAGL010000369.1:0-3468 GCA_036263755.1 Chitinophagaceae bacterium
TGCCTGCATGCTGTGCGGGCTGGGCTTCGATGCCCAGGTAGCCCATGATTTCGCCAATGATCACCGGCGCGGGCTGATGACCTATATCCGCAAAGTGGCGAAACACTTTTTCTCGGCCCCGGCCTACCCGTTCACCATCTACGTGAACGACGTCCGTATCGATACGGAGGCCTTTCTTATTTCCCTGGCCAACTCCAACCAGTTCGGCAACAACTTCACCATCGCGCCAAAGGCCAGCCTGACGGACGGTTTGCTGGACATTGTCGTGGTCACCCGGCAGAACCGGCTCAGCATGGTGCTGCAAACCCTGCGGCAGGTCGTCGGCTATAACACCCTGCAGGAGATCAACGGGCTCAACCGGCTGGCCGGCGTCACCTATTTCCAGGCCGAAGCCCTGCGGATTGAAAATCCCGGGCATGCCCCGCTGCACCGCGACGGCGACCCGGCCGAAACCGCAGCGGTCATTGACGTACAAATTCTGAAAGGGGCGTTCCGCCTTATCTACCCGTGATCACAGGGTTCTGCCGGCGCAGCAGGGAATCCACGAACCGGAACCCCGGCGCATTGTCTGCGGCATCCAGCGAAAGGGCGATGTCCCGCTTTTCGCGGGCGGTGAGGTGAAAGTTCAGGGCCGCCTTGTTCTCCTCGTTCTGTGAATGGTACTGGAACGACACTTTGTATACCGGGTAGCCGGTATTGGTGGCGTAAAAGGAAAGCAGGTCGTTCTGGGAATACAGCATCATCTTATGCCAGTTGTGCTGCAGCAGCAGGAAAGGCTTCGTTACGTGGTCGGAAATGCCTTCCGACTCGAAGGGGCTGTCCCAGCCGCCCGCCGGCCGGTCGCGGATCTGGATAATGAGCACGCCCGCCGTGTTTTCGCGGATCCACGACTGCATGGAGGAAAGGAACCGGAGCGAGGTCTCCAGCCCGAAATTATCGCGCAGCCCGCCGTCCATCACATCAATGACGGGACTGGAAGGCAGCCATACGTTGGGCAGCACCACCGGGAAGGTGGCATTCATGCGCAGTGCGGTCAGCATCCGCAGGTTATAGGGGTTCTGCCGGGAAAAGAAGGAGGTGAAATCCACCAGGTCGGGACCGATGGAGGAGAGGGAGGTATCTGCCGGGTGCATCATGAAGCGCGTGGGCTGCGTGGAAATCAGCATCTTTTTTCCGTCGCGGGTGATCACCGAATGAATGAACAGCAGCGGGATGCGCGCGGCGGCCTCGTCGGACCGGTAATCCTGCAGGCGGTTGTTCATCAGGCCGCGCGTGTTTTCATTCAGCTTCATCTCGAACGAGTACCCCCGGTCGCGCACGTAGCTGTAAGGACCAACCGAGAAACGCTGGGCGGGGGAAAACAGGTCGCGGGCCACAAAAGAGGAGAACATGGGGTTCAGCAGGTCGCCGGCAATATCGTCGATGTACTGCTGACGGCTGCCCGGGCTTCCGCCCAGCAGGCGCTGCCGGTACAGCTCGCGGAAATAAGCCGCCCCGATCATGCCGCCCGAGGCCCCGCTGATCAGGAAGGTATTTTTCATCAGGCCGCCCGTGGTTACGGAGTCCAGTCGCTGCAGCACGTTCATCGTAAAAGTGGCGCTGCGGTTACCGCCGCCGCTGGTGTTAATGACCACCAGCAGGGGCTTTGCGGACAGCTGTTTTTCTTTCCACCGGGTCAGGATAGCCTGCATGTTCCGGCGGTCGGCCTCTGCGCTGTCGGGAGCGGCTAGGGCCTGCAGGGCATCCCGCGAATACACGGGCCGCTCGGCGGTATTGGAATAATTCAGCCCGTAGGCCTTGTTGCGCGGGTCGATCCAGTTCGTATTGTACAGGAAATTGAGGAAGACGAGGAACACTACCAGGAACGGCACGCTCCAGCTTTGCAGGAAATAAGCGAAAGCGCCGCACACCCCGATAAAGATGGCAAAGAGGATCGTGATGGAAGCGGCGGCCGGGAACTGGAAGAAAGGATGATCCAGGAAAAATCCGGAAGTCACCAGGAACAGGAAGGCGATCAGGATGGAGAGCACCGCGGCAAAGTGGTGCCGCTTGAAGATCGTTTCAAGGAACGCCTGGGTGTAGTGCGATACGTCGCGGCAGCGGCGCACCGAAAAAAACGAATCGAGGAACCATTCGGGGCGGATGAGCGCCGAGGTGGCGTGGTAATCGGGCTGCTGGCCCCGGCGGCGGCGCACGTAATGCTTCGGGTCGTTGAACAGGGGCTGCATCCGGCGCAGGATCGTTTTATCGGCCGTAAAAAAATAAAAGAAGGAAACGATCAGAACGAGCAGCAGGCCGAAGAGAAAGCCCAGGATAAGGACCAGGAATTCCACGTTGGGAATAAGTTCCTTGTAGTGGGCGTGGCTGTAGGATTTGAACAGGAAAAAGGTGAGGAACGACAGGGGGATAATGCTGTTGTTGATGCAGTATTTGAGAAAGGGGTAGGTAGTGGCGGCCAGGAAGGTGAAATGGCGGCTGAACAGCACGAAGGTGGTAATGTTCCAGGACATGATGAAGACACCGATGGCAGCGCCCATGATGCCGGCGCTCAGCGCGTTCACCGCTCCCAGGTATTCGGGGGCCAGGAAGAGGGCGTCGGCGCCGAAGGTTTTCATGAAGCTGCCGCTTACCGTGGCAAAGAGCAGGGCCCAGAAAAGCAGGAGGATCTGGTATTTCCGGAAATGCAGGAACAGCAGCTGTACCGGCAGCGAATAAAAAATTCCTTTGAGGTAGTTCATGGGCAGCGGTGCTTTCATGCTGCCTCAAAATAGAACTAAATCCGCTGGGGGTCAAGCCGCCTGTCCGGTATTACCGTTTTTTTGACAGTCAGCAGGTACAGGGGGTAAACGAGCGAAAGCAGGAGCAGCAGGGCCACGAACTGGTGCAGCTGGGCCATCCACTCGAAGTCGTTCCACTTGGTGGCGCGGATGTGAATGCTGGTCAGCACCGTGGCAATGCCCAGGCCCAGCTGCACGAGCACCGTGATCAGCGGCAGGAGGCGGGCGCTGCCGAATGCGCGGCTGCTCCGCAGGCGGAAGGCCATGACGGTCCAGGCCAGCACGAGCACCACCAGCAGGTAGGCAAGGCTGCGATGGGCAAAATGGATGGCGATGGGGTTTTCGATATAGGCACGGAGCCCGCCGCCGTTGGCAAGGGATTCCGGCACGAAGGTCCCGTTGATATCGGGCCAGGTGGGTGCAGCCGGTGCGGCGCGGTGGCCGGCCATCAGGGCCCCGAAGGCGAACTGCACAAACAGCAGCCCGATGATGGCCCAGGTAAAGTTCCGCAGCCCGGGATCGTGTACCCGCTGCTCCTCGCGCACCAGCAGCTTCAGCGCAAACCAGAAGGTATAAAAGAACAGCACCAGGGCAAATACGAAATGCAGGGCGAGGCGGGTGGGCTTTACGTAAATGGCGTCATCCGTCAGGCCGGAGGCCACCATGATCCAGCCCACCAGGCCCTGGAGGG
>DATAGL010000370.1:0-2392 GCA_036263755.1 Chitinophagaceae bacterium
CATTGAATCGGCGATACGGCTTAACATTGTTCAGGGTTCGTTTTTGTTTGGTGCCATCGCGTGGCTTAATCGATGATCCAGGTGTCCTTGCTGCCGCCGCCCTGCGAAGAGTTCACGACCAGCGAGCCTTCCCGCAGGGCCACGCGGGTGAGTCCGCCGGGCACAATATCAATGCCGTCCGGCCCGCATAAGGCATACGGTCTCAGGTCGACATGCCGGGGCTGCATCCGGCCGTCTATAAAGCAGGGGACCGTGGATAATTTCATGATCGGCTGGGCAATGAAGTTCCGGGGCTCCCGGCTGATCACGGCCTGCGCCTTCTCCCATTCCTCCGCACCGATCCGGTTGCCCATGATCATGCCGTAGCCGCCCGATTCGTTGGTTCGCTTGATGACCATGTTTTCAATATTACGGAACACATAGTCCCGCGTATCCTCATCATGCAGCAGGTAGGTGGGTACGTTGGGCAGCAGGGGCTCTTCATTCAGGTAATACCGGATCATATCGGGCACATAGGCATAGATGGCCTTGTCATCGGCCACGCCGTTCCCGACGGCATTCACGATGGTTACATTACCCTTCCGGTAGGCGCTCAGCAGGCCGGGCACACCCAGCATGCTGCCGGGGTGGAATACCAGGGGATCCAGGTACTCATCGTCGAGCCGCCGGTAGATCACATGTACCTGTTCAAGGCCGCTGGTGGTTTTGATATACACTTTATGATCGTTCACCAGCAGATCCCTGCCTTCCACCAGCATGACGCCCATCTGCCGCGCCAGAAACGTATGCTCGTAATAAGCGGAGTTGTACACCCCCGGAGTAAGCAGCACCACGTTCGGGTTGGCCAGGTCATGCGGGGCCAGCGACAGGAGGTTCTTGTGCAGCAGGAGCGGGTAATTGCTGACCCGCCGCACCTGGCTGCCGGCCACCAGCTCGGGAAAGACCCGCTTGGTGGCTTCCCGGTTTTCGAGCATATAGGATACCCCGGACGGCGTACGCAGGTTATCTTCCAGCACATAAAATGATCCGTCTGCCCCCCGGATAAGATCGATACCGGAAATATGCACGTAAATATTATGGGGGACCTGGATGCCGTACACTTCCCGGGTATAATGCGGACAGGAAGCAATAAGGCCGGCGGGAATGACCCCGGCACGGAGGATTTCCTGGTCGGTATAAATGTCTTTCAGGAACAGGTTCAGGGCAGTGAGGCGTTGCCGGATGCCGCGTTCGATCCCGTCCCATTCCGCCCCGGTCAGGATACGGGGGATCAGGTCGAAGGGAAAGATGCGCTCGATGCCCTCATTGTCGCTGTACACGGTAAAGGTGATGCCCTGGTTCATGAACAGCTCGCCGACCTGCTTTTCCTTGAACAGCAGGTCCTTCCATTCCAGCTGCTCCAGGGCGCTGACCACTTTCCGGTAAGGTGCGCGGATCAGGGAGCCGTCGGCCATTTCATCCCAAACCTGTTCCGGCACCTGGTATTGCTGCAGCAAGGTTTCCAGGTTCATGCGGGCAGGTTAAAGATGAATATTCCGGGATATCCGGCCCTATTAGAAATGGAATAATAGGGCAATGCAGCCGGCTCCGGGCAGAACCGGGGGAGGGGATCGAAGGTGTAGCGGATCATATGATTATTTAATAAATGCATAGGATAGAAAAGATATAAGCTGGTTTTTTTATAACTGATCCTATTTTTTAAAGATAAATGAAATACGGACGCTAATGTTGTTTCCGCAGCAAATCTCCTGTAATCAAAGAAGTGCAAACAGGATAGTGGGGCAATTTCATCAAATATTAAAAAATTATATGTTAATCGATCCGCTCTTCCGTTCTTATGAGTAGGTCCTGCTGAGCAACAGGGTTACCCAACTACAATGGACACATCCGATTCTTTTCTACCCTACGGGCTTTGCTTTTGGCAATCCGGACATCAAAAACAAAAGGGAATATAAGGGGAATAAAAGGTATTTCCGATCCGTTAGCAACTAAAGGGTTACCGTACCAGCGCGGCCATTTGGGAAAGGGCCTAAAAAAGCCCCCGATTGGGGGCTGTGCGCAAAAATATGGGTTAAAGATCCCGAAGGCGGTAGTCATCATCCACCGAACGGTCAATAATCCGGCTGCGGGAACGGCTGCCCCGGTTTTCCCCGCGCAGGCGGTCACCCAGGTTGTCGATCGCTCCGCTGATGGAATTGCCGGCATTTTCAAGGGTTCCGCCGATACCTTCCGAACGGGTATTGCTTCCTGTATAACCCGCCTGCCCGGCGTGCTCATCCACGTCAATAGCACCGCAGTCGTCCAGCACGTCAGCTGCCTCATCGGCCAGGTCTTCTGAAGCAGCATGAACGGTAACAATGGTTACATTGCTTTGTCCGACAGTGGAATAGCG
>DATAGL010000371.1:0-3773 GCA_036263755.1 Chitinophagaceae bacterium
GCGCCGGTTCGCTGCCATCCTCACCACCAGCCTGAAAATGGCCCTGCAGGAGCTGTTGAAAAACAAGCTCCGCACCTTTCTTTCGCTGTTCGGCATCACGATCGGTATCTTCTGCATCATCGGCGTACTGGCCACGGTCAACAGCCTCGAACATAACATCCAGTCGGAGATCAAATCCCTCGGCTCCAACACTATTTTTATTGACAAGTGGGACTACAGCCAGCAGGGTCCCGACTACCCCTGGTGGAAATACGTCAACCGGCCCAACCCCAGTCATGAAGACCTTATGGCCATCCGGCAGCGCTCTTCTACGGCCCGGTACGCAGCACTGGTGCTGCAGGCCCGCGACAACGTGGAATTCGGCGGTTCGGTACTGAGCGAGGTGCGGGTGTACGGGATCACTCCGGAATTCTTCGGGGCCCAGCCCGTGGAAATAGCCTACGGAAGGCTGCTGTCCGAATCGGATTACGAGCGGGGATTCCCCGCGGCCATCATGGGAAATGAAATTGCGGAGAAACTGTTTGGCGAGCCGGACCGTGCGGTAGGCCGCAGCGTACGGTTCCGCGGAAAGGAAGTAACCGTGGTAGGCGTCATCCGCAAGCAGGGCAAGCAGATGATCGGCGGCTGGGAATTTGATGTCAGCCTGCTCCTTCCCTACCATTACGCCCGCTCGCTGATGGATGAGCGCCGCTCCGATCCTATCATTGTGGTGAAGGCGGAAGAAGGATTGTCTTCCAAGCTGCTGAAGGACGAGCTGACCGGCGCCATGCGGGCCATCCGTAAGCTGAGCCCCACCCAGGAAGACAACTTCTCCCTCAACGATATCAACGACTTTTCCGACGCCATGGGCCAGGCGTTTGTGTCCATCAACATCGGTGGCTGGGCCATTGCCGCCCTCTCCCTCATTGTGGGCATGTTCGGGGTGGCCAATATCATGTTTGTCACCGTGAAAGAACGGACTTCGCAGATCGGGCTGAAAAAAGCCATCGGCGCCAAAAGCAGCACCATCCTCACCGAATTCCTGCTGGAGTCCATGTTCCTCTGTATCATCGGGGGGGCTATCGGCCTGCTGCTCGTCTTTGCCGGCGCCCAGTTCGTCACGCACGTGCTCGATTTTCCCATCTTTCTTTCGCCCGGCATTCTGATCCTGGCCGTCGTCATCTGCCTCATCGTTGGCGTGCTGGCCGGCATCATCCCCGCCTACCGCGCTGCGAAGCTGGATGCCGTGGTGGCGATACGGAGTAAATAGGGAATTGGGAATTGGGAATTTGTGGTTGATGAGTTAACAAGTTGACCAGTTGATAAAGTAACCGGTAGAACATTCGTTTTAATTTTTCTAAAGATTAACTGGTCAACGAATCAACTGATTAACTCCCCATTCCAAATTCCCAATACCCCATTCCGAATTCCTAACTTCGCGTCATGTCCGCTCCTGCTCCCACCATCCTGGCCATTGAATCTTCCTGCGATGAAACGTCGGCCGCGGTTTGCCGCGGCGGAGCCATCCTGTCCAACTTTATCGCCAACCAGGCCGTGCACGAAAAATACGGCGGCGTGGTGCCGGAGCTGGCCAGCCGGGCGCACATGCAAAACATCATTCCCGTGGTGGATACGGCGCTGAAGCAGGCGGGTATTACCCCGGCCGACCTGGACGCCATTGCCTTTACCCAGGCGCCCGGGCTCATCGGCTCGCTCCTGGTGGGCAGCGGCTTTGCCCGTTCGCTGGCCCTGGCACTTGATAAACCGCTGATCGCGGTGCACCACATGCAGGCCCACGTGCTGGCCAACCTCATCGACGACCCGAAGCCTTCCTTTCCGTTTTTATGCCTGACGGTCTCCGGCGGCCATACCCAGATCGTGCGCGTGGACAGCCCCACCGAAATGAAGGTGATCGGTGAAACCCTCGACGATGCGGCCGGCGAGGCCTTTGACAAATCGGCCAAGCTGCTCGGACTGCCCTACCCCGGAGGGCCCCTGGTAGACCAGTGGGCGCAGAAAGGGAACCCGGATGCCTTCGCCTTTGCCGAGCCGCAGATACCCGGACTGAATTTCTCCTTTTCCGGGCTTAAAACCTCCATCCTGTATTTCCTGCAGGCACGGACAAAAGAAGACCCGCAGTTCGTGGAAAAGAACCTGGCCGATATCTGTGCCTCCATCCAGCACCGCATTATCTCCATCCTGCTGGGCAAGCTGCGCAAGGCAGCCCGCGAAACCGGCATTAGCGAACTTTGCCTGGCCGGCGGTGTATCGGCCAACAGCGGGCTCCGGAAAGCGTTTACGGAGCTGGGCCGGGCACAGGGCTGGAACACCTACATTCCCGCTTTCCAGTACTGTACCGATAATGCCGGCATGATTGCCATTACCGCCTACTATAAACTGCTGGCTGGCGAAACCACCCCCCTCAATGCCTCGGCCTCCGCCCGGGCGGAATGGAGCTGACCATGTCCAATCCTTATTTCCGGTTCAAACAGTTTACGGTGCACCACGACCGCTGCGCCATGAAAGTGAGCACGGATGCCTGCCTGTTCGGGGCCTGGGTAGCGCACAGTATAAGTCAAAAGGGAAAAGGAAAAACCCGAAAGTTGCTGGATATCGGGGCGGGCAGCGGTTTGCTGGCGCTGATGGTGGCGCAAAAAAATGAAGGACACATTGATGCGGTGGAGCTGGACCCTGATGCTGCGGAACAGGCAGCGGAAAATGTCGCCGCCACTCCCTGGAAAGACCGCATCCGCGTGTGGCAGCAGGACATCCGCCACTTTAATACACCGGAGCCCTACGACGTCGTCTTTTCCAACCCTCCTTTTTATGAACAGGAGCTTCAGGGGCCGGTAGCCGCCCGCAACCAGGCGCACCACGGTACCGGCCTCCGGCTGTCCGACCTGGCGCCTCTGCTGTACCGTCACCTGGCAGAAGAAGGAATCTTTTACCTCCTCTTTCCGTATAAACGGCTTGAAGAGGGAACGGTACTGCTGCAGCGCCACGGCTTGCACCTGCACGAAACGGTGATTGCCGCTCCTTCGGTGCACCATCCTTCCTTCCGGGTATTGCTCCGGGGCGGCAAACAACCGGGGCCCCGTCATACGGCAGCACTATCTATCAGGGATATACGCAATGAATACACACCGGAATTCAGTGAACTGCTGAAGGATTACTACCTGTACTTGTGAGGCAGTCCGTCCGATGGGAAAGGGTGTGCACAGAGCCAGCGGAGTAAGAGAGGAGACAGCGGCTTTGCTTGTCTGACAGGTCATATTGCTTAACGTATAGCCCGCATCACTCTGTTCAACGATTCCCTCTTTGCGAATTATATCTATACCCCCGCATACTCCTTCAGGTAAGAAAATCCATCCGTCAGCCGGCCCTTTTTCACCATTGTGGCCCGTTCCAGGATGTCCGAAGAACCGGCCAGCAGGTCGGGCAGCACGAACTTGATCAACTGCTCCCCGAAGTACCGCGAGGCATCCCGCGGCAGCTCATTGGGCAGGTTGCCCACAGCCATCACATCGATGGAGCCGGGCTGGTAGGGTGGTGTTTTACTGAAAGAGATGCGGTCTACTCCGTACACGGGGTCCTCGATGGTCTGGTCGCCCAGGTTGATGGGCACCGAGCCGTTGGCATCATCGGTGATGTCGGCAATGACCTGTATGCGGAAGCGGGGGTCGGACACGTCTTCTTTTTCAAAAAGGCGGGGCAGGTGCACATCCCAGTACACACCGTTCATCAGGACGTCGGAAGTACGGGCATACGGCAGGAACTTGCAGCCATATTCTTCC
>DATAGL010000372.1:0-6005 GCA_036263755.1 Chitinophagaceae bacterium
AACAGGCCCCCTCCGGCGTAGGGGGCTTTCTTCTTATATGAAACGACTTGTATTGTTCAGCTGCCTGTTGCTGGCCATCCGCCTGGCCGGCGCCCAGGAACTGTATGTATTTTCCGAGCCTGCTTCGAACATGCCGTCCCATTCCATTTCGGCTAAGCTGGGTGTTTATAACGGCCTGCGCCCGTTCAATTTCCTCGGGGTGAAAAAAGTGGTGCAGCGCTATACCCCGGAGATCATGTTCGGCTTCAGCAAAAAGTTCATGGTGCATGCCGGCACCACTTTTTCCAATTTCAACGAACCGAAGCTGCAGTGGGAATCGGCCTTTCTGTACGCGAAGTACCGATTCCTGTCGAAGGACGAGGTGCACCGTCATTTCCGCATGGCCCTTTTTGCCGACGGCAGTTATTCACGCAACCGCTCCCATTACGACGACATCATGCTCAACGGCGACATGAGCGGGGTGCAGGGCGGCCTCATTGCCACCCAGCTGCTGCATAAGCTGGCCGTTTCGGCTACCGGAAGCTTTACCAAGACCTTTTATGCACGCAACAGCTTTCACCAGCACCAGGACCGGTACGACAAGGCCTGGAACGGCACCCTCTCTGCCGGGTACCTCATCCTGCCCCTGGAATACCGGGACTACAACCAGCTTAATTTAAACGTATATACCGAACTGCTCGGGCAGAAGACCATCGGATCGGAGTATTACTTTCTGGATATCGCACCGGCGGTTCAGCTCATCTTCGGCAGCAATTCCAAACTCAATATCGGCTACCGCCTGCCCCTGCGCGAAAATGGCCTCCGCAACGTGCGTAAAGGCGTGCTGGTCTCCTTTGAGCATACCTTCTTCAACGCACTCAAAAAATAAGCGGCCTACCGGAACATTGGGCTGTATTGTCCGGATAACGCTTTTGGAAAGGGGAGTGAAACCGCTGCTGCTCAGGAAGCCGGTTTGACGCGGATGTTTTGCGCCACCTTTTCGCTGATCTGGAAACTGCGCTTTTGCAGGGTAATGGTAAAGGACTGGTCGAACGGATGCTGGTCGGTGATGCGGAGCAGCGAGCCGGGAAGCAGCTGCAGCTTGCCCAGGTAATCGAGGAAATCGTCGCCCGTTTCAGCAAAGGAAACCACCGTATAGGATTTTCCCTTGATCCCGGAAGACAGGGGCACGGTGCGGTTTTCCTTGATCCGGCCCTGCCGGTCGGGAATCGGGTCTCCGTGCGGGTCGTAGGGCGGGTTTCCCAGGAAGACCTCCAGCCGGTCCACCAGGTCGTCGGAATCGATATGTTCCAGCTGCTCGGCCAGCTCATGCACTTCGTTCCAGCTGTACTGCAGCTTTTCCACCAGGAACACTTCCCATAGCCGGTGCCGCCGGATCACCAGCAGAGCCTTTTTCTTTCCCTTTTCCGTGAGGGCAAGGGATTTATCAGCCTGCACCTGCACCAGTTTTTTTTCCGACAGCTTGCGCACCATTTCCAGCACTGTGGCCGGGTTCAGGCCCAGTGTTTTGGCCAGGGCAATGTTATTCACCTTGCGGCCTTCCTGGCTGCTCAGCTTGTACAGGGCCTTAAGGTAGTTCTCTTCAAAATGATGGGCAAAATGCGGCATATGTAAAAATAAGGGGATTGCCCGGTATTAAAAATTTGGTACGCCAAATTGGCTATCTTTGGTAAGTTAAACATACCTGCTCCCGGTTGTTTTGGAAAAGCGACCGTGCAGCGAATGGGGAAAAAGTCACCGGTCCTTTAGGGGAATGCAGGCCGCCGGCGCACTGTTCACTGTGCCGGCCGCCTTTCTTCCCGCTCCTGGCCGGTGGCCACCCGTCGCTGTGAAGATGCCCTTAAACCAAAATAAAAATGATGCAACGATACTTTTTAGCGGTCCTTCTGCTGCTTGCCGGCCAGGCCCTGCAGGCCCAGTCCGTACTGGCTGGATCAATAGTGGCCGAGGGAAAGCCGGTGGCCGGGGCCACCGTTACCCTGCACAAAAAAAGCCAGCTTTCGGGCAGGGATGGGCAGTTCCGGTTCTCCGGCCTGGCTGCGGGTACTTACCAGCTGGTGGTTACGGCTGTCGGGTACCGGCCCGTGGAGCAAACTGTTACAACCGGACCGGATTCCACCGGGAACCTGCGCATCGAAATGGTTCCCGCCGACGCCTCCCTCGATGAGGTAGTGGTGAGCGGCACGCTGAAACCGGTGCAGAAACTGAGAAGCCCGGTAGCCGTGGAAGTTTATTCCCCCCAGTTCTTTAAAAAGAATCCTACCCCCAGCATTTTTGAATCCCTGTCCATGGTCAACGGCGTGCGGCCGCAGATCAACTGCAATGTGTGCAATACCGGCGATATTCACATCAACGGCCTCGAAGGTCCCTATACCATGGTAACGATTGATGGTATGCCTATTGTCAGCGCCCTTGCTTCGGTATACGGACTTTTCGGTATTCCCAACGGGCTGATCGAACGGGTGGAGATCGTGAAGGGCCCGGCTTCGGGGCTTTATGGCTCTGAGGCCATCGGGGGGCTGATCAACATCATCACCAAGGCGCCGCAGAAAGCACCGCGCCTGTCGGTAAACCTGATGACCACATCCTGGGCGGAGCACAATGCCGACCTCGGGCTGCGCTGGAAATCGGGCAAACGGTCCACTGCCCTTACCGGGCTCCATTATTTCCGGTACGGTCTTCCTGTGGACCGGAACCACGACGGGTTCACCGATGTGACCCTGCAGCACCGGGTTTCCCTCTTTCAAAAATGGCAGTGGAGCCGGAAGGAGCAGCGCACTGCCACGCTGGCGGGCCGCTTTTTCCGGGAAAACCGCTGGGGCGGAGAAATGGACTGGTCCAGGGACTTCCGCGGCTCCAACCTCGTGTATGGAGAAAGCATCGACACCCGGCGCTGGGAACTGATCGGCAACTACCAGCTACCCGTCCATGAAAAGCTTTTCTTCACATTCTCGGCCACCGATCATGACCAGGACTCCTATTACGGGGCCACTCCGTACAAAGGCCACCAGCGGATCCTCTTCGGTCAGCTGACCTGGGACCGGGATGTAGCGGCCCGCCATTCGCTGCTGGCCGGACTGGCCGCCCGCTCCAACTATTACGACGATAACTCCACCGCTACTAAGGATGAAGTGACCGGGGATAACCTTCCGCAGCAAACTTTTCTGCCGGGCCTTTTTGTCCAGGACGAATGGACGCCCTCGGCCGATCACAGCCTGCTGCTCGGGCTGCGCCTGGATCATCACCCAGCGCATAAATTCATCCTGACCCCAAGGGCAGCCTATAAATGGAATCTGACTCCCGCGCAGGTGCTCCGCATCAACGCCGGCACCGGGTTCCGGGTAGTGAACCTGTTCACGGAGGAGCATGCCGCCCTTACCGGTGCCCGGACCGTAGAAATAAGGGAAGCCCTGAAACCGGAGCAGAGCTACAATGTGAACCTTAACTATACGGTGCAATGGGGGCAGTCCGCCCGGCGCTTCAGCCTCGATGCCTCGGCCTGGTATACGTATTTCCACAACCAGATCATTGCCGATTACGATACCGACCCCGATAAGATCATCTATAACAACCTGCAGGGTTATGCGCTTTCGCGCGGGCTGAGCCTGAACCTGGAAGCCAGCCTGCAGCAACGGCTGAAAGGGATGCTGGGCCTGACCGTGCAGGATGTGGCCAAAGTGGAGCCGGTGAACGGCAAAGAAGAAAAGGTCCGTCCCGTACTTACGGAATCCTGGAGCGGTACCTGGAGCCTGTCCTACACCTTTCCCGTGGCCGGATGGACACTGGATTACACCGGTAATCTGTACGGGCCCATGCGGCTGCCCCGGCTTTCCGAAAAGGATCCCCGGCCCGGCACCTCACCGGTCTGGAGCCTTCAGAACCTGCAGGCCACCAAGTGGTTCTCCCCCCGCTGGGAAGCTTATGCCGGTATCAAGAACCTGCTGAACTGGACGCCGGCGAAAAGCGTGCCCTTTCTTATTGCCCGGGCGCATGATCCCTTCGACAAGAACGTTTCCTATGATGCCAACGGTCAGGTGCAGGCCACGCCGTCCAATCCCTATGCCCTGACCTTCGACCCGACGTATGTGTATGCGCCCAACCAGGGCCGGCGCCTGTTTGCGGGGGTGAAGTATACGTTGAAGTGAATGGGTCAATGGGTCAATGGGTGAATACTTAGGGGAATGGGAGGGAAGGTGAATATTCATGCGAACGATCACGGATAATATGCTTACGCCTCTTGCTGCAAAAAAGGCTGGATGAGATGTTTTGTTGATTTAATAAATGGTATGAATGCCCGATGAATATACGGATGCACATACGCAAGCATCCTGCTCATCCCTTCAAAATCCCGCCAATCCGCGGTTATTTGCAAAGAGGCAGTAGGAGCCGCCCACCCATTCCTTGTCCTGGTTATAGCGAACACCGACCATCTTGCCTTTGCTGAGACGGGCGAGGTTGTTCACCGCTACCGGCCGGCCGGCACCGGGCGGCCAGAAATAAAAGAGCCGTATTTCGGCTTTGGCGCCTTCATCGGGGGTTTCGATGAGCGGCGCATAATCCACCTTTCGCTGCAGGATCCAGTTCTGCGGGTCGGGAATCGCTTTCAGGTCGGCTTCTGTCACATCAATGAGCACGCCCTGCCCGGCAAAGGAAAACAGGGGCTTGACCACATACTGCCCAAGGTCCGCCGGCAGCGCGTCCACCTGGTCGAGGAACCGGGTTTCGGGCACATACCGGTGACGGATATACGGCAGCGTGAATTTGCTCAGGCGGTAGAACCAGTTGGGATGCGGGGCCCATTGCACGTCGAGGTCTTCCATCAGGATTTTACCCTGCTCCTGTACCTCGGGAGCCTGCTGCTGCAGGTCGTCAAAAATGAGCCGGTTGTAAATTCGGCGCACCGGTGTGCGTACCCCGTCGCGGAGGTAATAAAGTTTCCGGCCTTCCCGGATGAGCTCCGTCAGGCAAACCGTCCGGATGCCGAGCAGGTCTTCCGTGGCCATAAAATCCACCCGCGTTTTCTGTTGTCCGGGCAGGATCTCCAGCAGGATGGTTTCTTTCGGGTCGGCATCCCGCACTATGATCGACCGCAACAGTTCCACATAGCGGTCGCGGTCAAAGCCGTTGAGAAAATTCGTAAAATCCTCCGGCAGGTCATAATGCCGGGCGGCAATCTCCGGGACCAGCAGGTGCCAGGCAAACAGGGTGGGGAAGCCCTGCATTTCGATCAGCTGCGGCTCAATGGTACCGTCGGCCGCCCGGCAGATGCCAAAGTCGAAGGCAATAAAAGCGGGCACTTCTTCATCGCCCGGAACCCGCAGACCGGGTGGTATCGCCCGTTCGCTTTCTTGCCGGTACTGCGGACTGAGCACCGTGTCGAGTATGGCTTCGCAGGCCTCCAGCATGGCCTCACGAAAAGTGGCAGGAATGAACACCGGTGTTTCGGCAATCCGGAACTCCAGGTGACCCGGGTACAGGGAAGCCAGCTCTTGAATATAAGCCTGGTAGCGGCCGGGGGTGAAAGCTTCATTGAATCGTTTACGCTGCGCCGGGATCATCGAAAGATTTTGGGTCAATTTACGCATTCAGGGGCATAGCCCGAGAAAGATGTCGCTACAGGAAAACTTCATTTGGATTCCTTTGTACATTCGGGTATGAAGCAACCTTTCTACCGTTGGCTGACCCTGGTGGTGCTCAGCCTTTTCATGAGCGCTTATACCGCTCCTGATGCGAAATCCGAGTTTTATGAACTGCGTACCTATTACCTGAACGGACCTGATGGCGAGCGCGTGGTGGACCAGTACCTCGAGCAGGCCCTGCTGCCGGCCCTGCACCGCCAGAAGCTCAGCCGGATCGGGGTGTTCAAGCCCATCAGCAACGATACGGCGGCTGTTAAGCGCATTTATGTACTCATTCCCTTCCGGAAAATGGAGCAATTCACGACCCTGGAACAAAAGCTGTCCCGGGATGCGGCTTACCAGCAGGCCGGACAGGCTTATATTATG
>DATAGL010000373.1:0-4596 GCA_036263755.1 Chitinophagaceae bacterium
AAGGCTTTCCGCCGCACCCCTGCCGCCCGGCAAACGGCGGCCGCTGCCCGCTGGCAGCCGCTGGGGCCCATCCGCTCGGAAGGCGGCTATTCGGGCGTGGGACGCGTCAACTGCGTCGGCTTCCACCCCACCGACACCCAAACCTATTACATCGGCTCGGCCGCCGGCGGCATCTGGAAAACAGAGGATGACGGGCAAACCTATGTGCCGCTGACCGATACCATCGGGCCGTTCAATGCTTACGCCATAGCAGTAGCACCCCAGCCCGGGACCGTATTCATCGGTGGGGCCGGCCCCCGGAACCTTTACCGTTCCGCCGACGGCGGGCGCAGCTGGCAGGGCTTCCCGGGCATACCGCAGGTATGGTCGATCCTGGTGCACCCGGTAAACGGGCAGGTAGTGCTCCTGGCCACCTCGGAAGGACTGTACCATTCCTCCGACGGCGGCGCTCATTTCACTCCCAGGATCCGGGTGTACGGGGATATGCAGGTGCTGGCGAAGCCCGGAAATTTCCAGATCCTGTATGCCGCCGTCAGCCAGGGCCTGGACCTGTACTGTTACCGCTCGGAAGACGCCGGCGCCAGCTGGGTGCTGACCCAAACGATCCCCGGCGGAGGCAGCCGCCCCCGCCTGGCCACGTCGGCTGCGGCCCCGGGTACCGTGGAGATCGCCACCTGCAATGCCGAAGGCGGGCTGGGCACCCTGCACCGCAGCAAGGACGACGGCCGCACCTATACCGCTTACCTGACGGCCACGGGCGCCACCAATTACCTGGGCTACGATGTAAAGCCTTCGGGCAGCAGTGGCCTGGGCAGCTATGCTTTTGCCTTTGTCATGAACCCGAAGAACGGCAATGAAAAGCTAATCGCCTCCGTCAATACCTGGCGCACGAGAGACAACGGTGCTTCCTGGGCGCTGACCACCCACTGGTGCTGCCCGCCGGACGGGGCGATGACCGTCCATGCCGACTGCCACTTCCTGGGCTACCAGCCGGTGTCGAACCGCCTCTTTGCCGGCAACGACGGGGGACTGTACCAGAGCCATGACGGTAAAACCTTTACCGACCGGACCGCCGGCCTGGCCATCACCCAGATCTATCATATTGCCGAACCGCCGCCCACCTATGCGCCCGTTCCCCATCCGGCCGTGCTGATCGGGAACCAGGACAACGGCACCAAGCGGCACCGCGGCGGTACCTGGACCGACGTTTCCGGCGGCGACGGGTTTGTCGGGGCTTTTGATTACGGCGATACCAATACGTTTTATACTTCGGTCCAGGGCGGCAACATCCTGCGCTTCACCGGCGACCAGGGCATACAGATCAGCGACCGGATACCCAGTACTTCCGCCGGGCCTTTTTTTACGAAGTTTACCCTCAACCCGCGGCGGTCGCAGACCCTGCTGGTACCTTACCAGGAAGTGTTCCGCAGCTACGACCGCGGAGAGACCTGGAAGCGGCTGACCGACAACCAGTTTGGCTTCAGCTTTATCGAGCAGGTGCGCATCGCCCCGTCGGATACGAATGTATACCTGGCCTACAATGGCGAAAAGGTGATCCGCAGCCGCGACGGCGGCCGGAACTGGGACGACCTGACCGCTCATTTACCCAGGGGCCGCTTCCGCGACCTGGTCTTTCATCCCGAAGACCCGGAAAAGCTGTACCTGCTGGAGCAGAACGGGACCGGGCAAAGCGTTTTTTATTCCGCCGACGGGGGATACAACTGGACCGACATTTCCTTTAACCTGCCCGCGATCAACCTGCACTCGATCGTGGTGCAGTACGGAACGGACGACCTGTATGTATGCGGGGACTTCGGTGTGTATTACCGGCAAAGCGGAACGGATACCTGGACGGACTTTGCCCAGAACCTGCCGTTCACTTACCTCAACGAGCTGAAGATCGATGAAACGAGCCAAACGCTCCTGGTAGCCACCTATGGCCGGGGATTATGGGAAACACCGCTGGCGCGTGCAGCACAGATACTCTCCGGCGGCAACCTGCTCCTGATGAACGGGTCCGCTTTCGGACCGGGCGATTCGGTGAGCCTCCGCTACCGGTTCCGCCGGCCTTATTTTCATTTCAACAACCGCTTCGAGATCCAGCTGAGCGATGCCGCCGGGAGCTTCCGGGCACCGACCGTACTCCACCAGCTGGCTTCGTATAACTCCGACGGGCAGCTGAAAATCGGCCTGCCGCAGCGCCTGGAATGCGGCGCCGGGTACCGCCTCCGGATCATTGCCTCCGGCAAGGCCGACACTTCGTCCCATACGCCGTCCTTCCGCATCGGCAACGCTGGCGCCCGGCCCCTGATTACCGCCAGCGACAGTCTTTTTTGCCCCGGCAGCACCAGTACCCTGACGGCCAGCATTCAGGGTGCCGAATACCAGTGGTTCCGCAACGGAGTGCCGGTGGGGGATGCGCGCAGCAGAACCCTGGTGGTCATCGATTCTGCCGAGTACAGCGTGCGGGTTGATCAGCCCACCGGCTGCCTGTCCCTCTCCCCTGCTTTCCGCACGGCGCTGCGCCCCGGTCCGGATACGCCCGTGGTGCAGGTTACGGGTCCGGCGGCCCTGTGCGCAGGCCTGCCGGTACAGTTCAGCACCGCTTCCACCGGGCAGCTTCAATGGTACCGGGACGGGGAGCCGGTGGCCGCTGCTACAGGCAGTTCATTGGTCACCGACGAGGCAGGCGCTTATACCGTAACCGCAACGGGCAGCGGCTGCACTTCTGCGCCTTCCCCGGCCCGGGTGATCTACCCAGTGCCTCCCCGGCCGGTGGTTACGCAAACCGGCAATACCTTCCGGTCATCGGCACCTGGCGGCAATCAGTGGTTCCTGGACAGCATAGCGATTCCCGGGGCTACGGGCAGCAGCCATACTGCCGCCGCTTCGGGCCATTATTCCGTTCAGGTCACCGAACACGGATGCACCGGGCCGATGTCGGCGGCGCTGCTCCTGGTGGCCACCTCCGTGAACGACCCGGTCTGGGAACGGTCGATCCGCATTACGCCGAATCCGGCGCGCCGGAACATCAGCATCCGCTACCCCGGCAACCGGCTTCCGGTATCCTACCGGGTGTTTGACCTGGCGGGCCGTAAAATGGCGGAAGGCACGTTCCTTACGGAAGTGACGCTGCCCCTGGACGGCTGGGCGGCCGGCACCTACCTGCTGCTGCTGCAAGATCCGCGGCATGGCCGGCGCCTGGAGCGGAAGTTTGTGAAGAGCGGGGGTTAGGGGTTAGGGGTTGGGAATTAGGGATTGGGCGTTGGGAGTTGATCAGTTGAATGGTTGATAAGGGTCCGCCTGCCGGCGGCTTTTGTTTCGCGCAGAGGCGCTAAGGAACGCAAGGATGCGAAGGATGTTTTATATCTTGAACAGCTTCAAATTTGATGTACGATTTATGATGTACGATGTACGATGTGAGATGTACGAAATACGATTGCCGAATGTACATCCAACATCGTACACCGTACATCTCCCCATCTGCACATTTGCACATCTGCATATCTGCACATTCACCCACCCTCCCATTCACCTACAGATTCACCCATTCACCCATTGACCCATTCACCGCCATTCACTCCTCAGACAGCGTTCTCAAAAAGGCCACCAGCGCCGCTTTTTCCAGGTCGGTGAGGTGGAGCGGTTCGGGCGGGAGCGTTTGGTTGTCCAGGAGGATACCGCGGCCTGCGGCCCCGCCGTCGTCGTAAAAGCGGATCACTTCTTCCAGCGTGCGGAAAACGCCGTTATGCATGTAGGGGGCGGTGCGGGCGCTGTTGCGCACCGTAGGCGTTTTGAAGGAATGCTTCCAGGGATCGAGGGGATGGATCCGGTAGCGGCCGGGATCGGGGTCCACCTCCGTTCCTTCTGCAGCCCGCGGCACGCCGATCACTTCACTTTCGCTGACGGTATAGGCCGGAGGCACTGTGCCGTTGAATACCGGGAAGAAATGACAGCTGCCGCATTTTCCCTTGCCCAGGAACAGGTTGAAGCCCAGCTGCTCCTCCTGGCTCAGCACATCATCGCCGCGGAGAAACCGGTCGAACCGGGAACGGAAAGGGGACAAGGAACGGACATAGGCAGCCAGCGCCGCCGGGATCATCCATTCGCCCACACTATCCTTTTTCCCGAATGCATTCCTGAAGTAGGGCTGGTAACGGGAGTCGCGGCGCAGGGCGGCCGCCGCAGCGGACAGGGACCCGTGCATTTCATCGGGATGCTCGATCACGTTGCGTACCTGGTCTTCGAGCGCGGCGGCCCGCAGGTCGTAAAACTGGCCCTGCTGCAGGCCGGCATACAAAAGGGAAGGCGTATTCCGCTCGAGGTCCTTTCCCGGGACGGCGGACCGGCTGCGGACCCTTTCATCGGCAAAACTTTTTTCCGGCTGGTGGCAGGTGGCACAGGAAACGCGGCCCGAGGAAGAGAGCACCGGGTCGCGGAAGAGCAGGGCGCCCAGCACGCGGGCGGCACTGTCGGATTCCGGAAGGGCGGTTCCGGCAAAATAGGACGGACGAAAGGCCCCCTCCTCCAGGAAGGAGGCCCGTTCCAGGTTCACCGCGTGGATCGCAGGAGCAACGATGCCCAGGCTTTGCTGCG
>DATAGL010000374.1:0-3611 GCA_036263755.1 Chitinophagaceae bacterium
GATAAGTTCTCGCTGACCCACGAACTTTCCTATGTGTCTTCGGACCGCGAGCGCGGCTTTTACAACAAGCGTTACGGAACGAACGATGTGCTGGAAGGCATCCTGTTTTCCAACCGCGACCGCCGTACGATTTCCAACCTCCTTTTCGCCAAATACAACTTCACCAACCGGTCGGGCTTTACCTTCCGGGTCCGCCATTACTGGAGCCGCGTACAGGTACAGGAGCTATACGACCTTACGGAATCCGGTGATTTGCAACCTACCCGTTTTACCGCTGAACCCATTACGCACCAGAACTACAACACCTTTGCCGTGGATGCCGTGTATACCTGGCAGTTTGCCCCGGGCTCTTTTTTCAACCTGGTCTGGAAAGACAACGTGGAAAGCTTTGACAGCGATATCCGGCACGGCTATTTCCGGAACTTCGACCAGACGGTCACCGTGGCACCGCAGAATAATAATCTTTCCATCAAGATCCTGTACTTCCTGGATTACCTCTACCTCAAAAAGAAACACTAAAACCGTTACGGGTGCGATAACTATCTTGCAGGCGGCCGCAACAAGGCCGTTTGGCGCATGAAAGGCCGTTTTCGCAAAAGGCTGCTGTACCTCCTGTTTCTGCTCCTGTTCACCTTCCTGGCCGGGGAAGTGCTCCTGCGTATTTACAATCCTTTCCCGTTCCGCCTGAAGGGCAACCAGATTGTTTTACCGATCCGGGAACGGACGGTGATCACCAATACGATCAATCCAAAGCTGGCTCCGCGGATTGTGCATACCCGCAACAGCCTTGGGTTTCGCGGCCCGGAAAAACCGGCCTCCTGGGACAGCACCCTGTCCCTCATTGCCGTCGGCGGCAGTACGACGGCCTGCTTTTTTCTCAGTGACGGAACCGACTGGCCAGCCCTCCTGGCAAAAGGAATGGGAAAACGTTTTGCTCCTTTCTGGATGAACAATGCAGGGCTGGACGGGCACTCCACTTTTGGCCACCAGGTGCTGGTGAATGATTACCTCGTCCGGCTGAAACCAAAGGTGATCCTGTTTCTTACCGGAATCAATGAGCTGGAGAACGATCAGCCTACTTTCCATGATAAGCTCCATACACGCGGCGCCTATTCGGATCTGAAGCATTTCCTGTTCACCAACAGCGAAGTGCTGAACCTGGGACTGAACCTCTATCGGGGCCGGAAAGCCCGCCGCCTGAACAATACCACGCACCGGCCACTGGACCTGCGTGCCGCCGGTACGCTGGTTGTTCCCGAAGACGTCCGGGCCCGCCGCCTGGCAGCCCAGCAGCCTTTTATAGCTGCCTACTCGGCCCGGATCAAGGCCCTGGCCGATACCTGCCGGAAGCACGGCATCCTTCCGGTATTCCTGACGCAGCCCAGCCTGTTCGGCCCTGCGCCTGACCCTGCCACCGGCATTGCCCTGGAACGTGTGCGGCTGGGAGCGGAGCTCAACGGAGGATTGCTGTGGGAAATGCTGGAACAGTACAATGCGGCACTGCGCAGGGTGGCCCAAACGGAGGGCCTCGCACTGATCGACCTGGCGGCGCTGCTTCCGAAAGACAGCCGGCTTTTTTACGACAGTGCGCATTTTACCCCCGAAGGGGCGCAGGCGGTAGCCGACCGGCTGCTGCCCCTCCTGGCCGCACTTTTAGAGGATGCCTTTCCCGCTTACCGTTCCGGAAAGGACTCATCAGAATTCCCTTAATTTACGCCCTTCTTTTACCGCATGTATATCCTGGGTATCTCCGCCATGTATCATAACTCCGCTGCCGCCCTCCTGCAGAACGGGGTCATTGTTGCGGCTGCGGAAGAAGAACGCTTTACCCGGATAAAGAACGATCCTTCTTTTCCCGAACACGCCATCCGGTACTGCCTCGAAGAAGCAGGGATAACACTGGCCGAAGTAGGGCAGGTAGTGTTCTACGACAAACCTTTTTTAAAATTTGAACGGCTGCTGGAAACCTACCTGGTCTATGCACCGAAAGGCCTTCGGTCGTTCCTGACCGCCATACCGGTCTGGATCCGCGAAAAGCTGTTCCTGAAAAAGCTGTTGTATACGGCCCTGGAAAAGATTGGAGGCTTCGACCGGAAAAAAACACCGCTGCTCTTTACCGAGCACCACCTGGCCCATGCCGCTTCTGCCTTTTTTCCCTCTCCGTTTGGCGAAGCCGCCATCCTTACCCTGGACGGGATCGGGGAATGGGCTACAGCTACCATCTGCAGGGGAGCCGGGAACAGCATCCGGGTGCTGCGGGAGCTGCACTTTCCGCATTCGGCAGGCCTGCTGTATTCCGCATTCACCTATTACCTGGGGTTCAGGGTAAACGAAGGAGAGTACAAGCTGATGGGGCTGGCGCCGTACGGGCGCTCCGGCTCGGAGGAAGTGGAGCGGTACCGGCAACTGATCCGGTCCCGCCTGTGTACTATTTATGGCGACGGCTCCCTCTTCCTGCACATGGAATATTTCCGTTTTCACACCGGCCTGCGCATGACCGACGACCGGAAGTGGGCGCACCTGTTCGGGTTTCCGCGCCGTCTGCCGGAGGCGCCGCTGGAACAGCACCATTGCGACCTGGCACTGGCGATCCAGGAAGTGACCGAAGAGCTGCTCCTCGGACTGGCCCGCACCGCCCGGGAGCTCACCGGGGCCAACACACTTTGCCTCGCCGGGGGCGTTGCCTTGAATTCCGTGGCCAACGGAAAGCTGCAGGCCAGCGGGTTGTTCCGCGAGCTTTACATCCAGCCGGCAGCCGGCGATTCGGGCGGCGCCCTGGGGGCTGCCCTGGCGGCCCATTTTATCGGAAACGGGGCAGAGCGTATGCCGGAAGAGGGTAGGAGCGACGGGATGCGGGGCGCGTTCCTCGGCCCGGCGTATGATGAAGGATTTACCCTGCGCAGCCTGAAAAAATACAAGCCCGCCTATACCCGCCTGGAAACAGAAGAGGAACTGGTACGGACGGTAGCCCGGTTGCTGTCCGAAGGCCGGATCGTGGGCTGGCACCAGGGGCGGCTTGAGTTTGGCCCCCGCTCGCTGGGTGCCCGCAGCATCCTGGCCGACCCGCGCAGCCAGGAAATGCAGCGGACCCTGAACCTGAAGATCAAGTTCCGCGAAAGCTTCCGGCCATTTGCCCCCGCTGTACTGGCGGAGGAGGCGGCGGAGTATTTCGAGCTGCCGGGCGCTTCTCCTTATATGCTGCTGGTCCGGAAGGTTCGTCCGGAAAAACGGTTTCCCTACCCGCCGGATTTCGGGCAAAGGCCGATGGACGAAAAGCTCAAATGTCCCAAAAGCGAATTGTCCGCTGCCACCCACCTGGATTATTCGGCCCGCATCCAGACGGTGCACCGGGAAACGAATGAGCGGTTCTGGCGCCTGCTGCGTGCTTTCCGGGAGCTGACCGGCTGCCCGGCCCTGGTCAATACTTCGTTCAACGTTCGGGATGAACCTATTGTGAACACACCGGAAGAAGCCTATCGTTGCTTTATGAAAACGGAAATGGATTACCTCGTCATCGGCAGCCTCCTGTTTTGGAAGGAAGGGGCGGGCCCGGTTTCCGGTGAAGACCTATCTTTATCGAAAGAACGACATGAGCTTCGTCCGTGATCTAT
>DATAGL010000375.1:0-3276 GCA_036263755.1 Chitinophagaceae bacterium
ATAAAGTGAAAGTTCTTGAAAATGGAGTCATCGGGGATAAAAGTCACCCGGGTACCGTTCTCATCGCTGGTGCGGGCTTCTTTGTGCTCCTTCACCAGTACGCCCCGGCGGAACTCGGCTTCTTTTACCTTGCCGTCGCGCACGGAGGCCACCTGGAAAAAATCGCTCAGGGCGTTCACTGCTTTGGTACCCACACCGTTCAGGCCGACGCTTTTCTGGAAGACCTTGCTGTCGTACTTCGCCCCGGTGTTGATCTTGGAAACCACATCCACCACCTTTCCGAGGGGAATACCCCGGCCATAGTCGCGCACGGTTACGGTTTTTCCTTCAATCGAGATTTCGATGGTTTTGCCAAACCCCATGGTGTACTCATCAATACAGTTGTCCATTACTTCCTTCACCAGCACGTAGATACCATCGTCGGGGCTGCTTCCGTCGCCCAGCTTACCAATATACATGCCCGGGCGCAGCCGGATGTGCTCTTTCCAGTCGAGACTGCGGATACTTTCCTCGGTATACTCGAAGACCTTTTTTGTTTCTGCCATAGGACTTGTCTGTCAAAAATGTTTAATATGAAAGGTCTCAAAACGCACCCGCCCGTCAGTTCCCGGACAGGGGTTTTCCTCCATTATGTCAGCAAAAATATTCCGGCAAATATACAAAAAGAAAGGCTTCATTTTGCTAACATTTTTAGTAAAATGAACTAAGTTGCATCCCTGAATGAGCGTTGCCGGGTCCGCTCCCAGTGATGGCCTGAAAATAGGCCAAACCGGGCACGGGAGTCCAGCTTTTCGCCGGTTGAGGGTGAAAAAAAGCCGGGGAAGAGCAAACAAGCGTTGGGGTTCTGATACTGAGGGAATTACACGGCAGTGTCCGGCAATGCAAAAAAGTTACATTAGGTAAATAATTGATTTTCAATAAATAATAAAAATATAATGTTCTACGCCCGCCCCCTGTTTTATTTCCGGCAATTGGTAAAAGACCTTAATTTTGGCCTCCAACCAGACCAAATCTGCTGCGGCTTACTACCCCATTAGCTACTAACCCATTGTAACAGTAATAAACCACTTAAAAGGAGGATGTATGTATTCGTATGGATTGCTGGAACCCGGATGTTATTACCTGGTACAGGAAAAAGCTGACACCCCTATCTCGCTGATAAAGGTGACCATGGAATCGGATCATTGCATGTATGTATTTACCTATGATGACCAGATGGTGACCGGCTGGAAACGAAAAACAGATGCCATCCACGATATTATTGAATGCCTGAGCGATGCTGCCGTGGAAGAATGGGAAAAGCATTATAATAATAACGAGGATGCCTATTACGAGGAGGACGAAGATTAATTCAGCGCCGGCCTGACCGCTCATAAACGGAAAGGCCGGCCCATCCCTGTTCTTTTGGCCCCTACCGCGGATTGGTTTATTTTAGGAGCTAAACCCATCACATGCTATCGATATCGTTACGGCTGCGGACCGCCCTGCTCCTGATGCTGGGGGCTCTTACCCTGCAGGGCCAGGCACAGAAAGACCTCCCGAAAGATTACCTCACCCCCGAATTCCACAAAGGAAGACGCGAAGCGGCAAGGGCCCTGATGCCCGAAAACTCCGTGCTGGTGGTATTTGCCGCACCGGTACGCAACTTCGCCAATGACGTGGATTACAACTTCCACCAGAATCCCGACCTCTACTACTTTACCGGATACAAAGAACCCCATGCCGTCCTTTTCCTGTTCAAGGAGCCGCAGACAGGTCCCGATGGTTCTTTTACGGAACTCTTCTTTGTCCAGAAAAAAGACGCCCGGGCCGAACAATGGACCGGCCGCCGGCTGGGCGCACAGGGCGTAAAAGAAAAGCTGGGCATTTCCCATGTGTATGATGGCGTGCAGTTCAAGGATTTTCCGCTGGACCTGACCCGCTTCAGCCGCGTGCTGTTTGACCATCTGCCGGACGATATGCGCAACGAAAACGATCCGGCTGACCTCTACGACCTGGTGTCCCAGTTCCGTAAGAAAGCGGCCGTACCCACTACCGCCGAGCTGACGCTGACCAACGATGTGGAAAGTTTTGTCGGCAATGTACAGGCAGCCTCCTTTACCCAGTGGAAAGGCCACCTGAAGCGCAAGGCCGATGCCGACGAAGCCTACCGCGCTCACCCGGCCGTCACCCGCATCCTGGCCATGAACGATACGACCGGACTGGCCCAGCTGCGGTCGGAAATGCAGCCTTCCCGCTTCGCCACGCAAACCTACCGTACCCTGACCGGCGCCCTGCGGGAAATCAAAACCCCGGAAGAGATGGTTTTGCTGCGCAAGGCCATCGAGATCTCCTGCATGGGACAGAATGAAGTAATGAAAACGGTCCATGGAGAAATGTCGGAAATGGAAATCCAGGGACTGCACGAATACATTCATAAGAAGTACGGGGCCGAAGGCGTTGGATATGGCTCGATTGTCGGTGCCGGGGAAAACGGCTGCATCCTGCACTACACCGAAAATACCCGCACGCGCGTGGGCAATGAAATGCTGCTGATGGATGTGGGCGCCGAGTACCATGGCTATACGGCGGACGTTACCCGCACCATTCCGGCCGACGGCAAATTCTCCCCGGAAGAGCGGGCTATCTACCAGCTGGTCTATGATGCACAGGAAGCGGCTTTCAAGACCCTGAAGGACGGCTCCTCCTGGGCGGCCGCCGGCAACGCCGCCAAGGAAACTATTGCCAATGGCCTCCTGAAGCTGGGTATCATCAAGAAAAAGGAAGATGTGGGCACATATTACCCGCACGGCCTGGGTCACCACATCGGTATGGACGTGCATGACCGGGGAACTTACGGTACCCTGAAAAAAGGCATGGTGCTCACCGTGGAGCCGGGCATCTACATCCCGGAAAATGCCGACTGCGATAAAAAATGGTGGGGTATCGCTGTACGGATCGAAGATGATGTGCTGATCCGCGAAAAGGATTATGAGCTTCTTTCCGGTTTTGCACCCCGTTCTATTGAAGCAATCGAAAAAATGATCGCCGAAAAGAGCGTGCTGGACGGATTTAAAGTTCCGGCCCTGCAATCGGCCAAAAAAGACTTCTGATTCAACCTGAGTCAGGACCGGCCTTACCGGATCCCTGGCCGGACTTCATACATAACCGGTTCGCCCCCGCGAACCGAAAAAGCAGTCACCGCTGCCGGCCTTGTCAAACACCTTTTTGCCAGGGTCTGCAGCGGTGACTGCTTTTTGCCTTCATGTGTAAACATTTCCTTCTTATTTACTTATG
>DATAGL010000376.1:0-4174 GCA_036263755.1 Chitinophagaceae bacterium
GTCGGGCAGGCCCAGTCCGTTGCCGGAATTGTTGTGGCCGGAGTTGTTGCCGTCCACGTTCTGCGAAAAGCCGTCGCCGTCCGTATCGGTGTAGTTGTCGATGCGGCCGTCGCCGTTGGCGTCCACGCCGCCGGCTTCCACCACGTCGGGAATGCCGTCGTTGTCTGAGTCGAGGTCCAGCGAGTTGTTGACGCCGTCACCATCGCTGTCGCCGGTGCCTTCCACTGTATCGGGAATGCCGTCGTTGTCATCGTCGATATCGCAGGCGATGGTGACCGTTACGGAAACGCAGGTTGTCGAATTACAATCTCCTTCGGCGCGTACATAGTAGGTAGTGGTGGCGGAAGGCGTTACGGAAATGGATGCGCCGGTGCCTACGAGCGTACCGCCGCAGGAAGCGCTGTACCAGCGCCATACGGCGTTGGTACCCAGTGCTCCGCCCTGCACGGCCAGGGTAACCGACTCGCCGGGACAGGTATTGTTTACCGAAGCCGTGGCGCCGGTGGGTGCGGTGGAGGCCGTTTTGGCCGTGATCTGGAAGGAAGGCGAGGTATAGCGGCAGTTCACGGAAGCCATGTTGCCCTGGGCGGCTACGATCACGCGGTAATAGCGGGTCAGATCGCTGGCGGCCAGTGCGGGAATGTTATAGGTGGCGGCGGTAGCCAGGGCAATGTTCGACCAGGTGGTACCGTCGTTGCTGATCTGCCACTGGTATTCCTTCGTGCCGGGCAGTACGTTAGCATCGTTCAGGTTAGCGCTGAGCGTGGTGCTGCCGCCGATACAGCCGGAGGTGGAGCCGGAAATGGCTACCGTGGGCTGGGGATCGCAGGTGCCGAGGGCAATGTCATCGATCGCTAAGTCATTACCGCAACCACCGAGGCCGTCGTTTACCAGCTCGAAGCGCACAGAGGCGTAACCGGCGGGCATTACCCACTTCATGCCGTACTGCGTCCAGGAGGTGCTGGTGATTTCGGTGGTGGAGATCTCGGTGATCACCAGGTTCGACACCGGGTCTTTGATCCGCATGCGGATCTTCGGGTACTTAAAGCCGCCGAAGCCGTTACAGACGGTGCTGTAGCTGCTGTTGCCGACAAAAGCCGCGTAAAAAATGAGAGAGTATTGCTGGCCGGCGCACACGGAAGCCAGGTCTCCGCTGTAGATGACATTGTTGGCGGCATCGGCGTTGACCACCATCATGCGGCCGCTGCCGTTGGTATGGTCGGTCAGGGATATAAAGTGGTTCGTATTGGCGGAGTTGGCATTGGCCGTGAGCACGAACCGGTCGATGGGCAGCGGCTGGGTAGTGCTGCCGGTGTAGCCGGTAGTGGCGCCGGTGCCGGTGCCCGGGGCCGGTAGCGTAGTAGCATTGGCGCCGGTTCCGAAGTTCTGGAAGTACAGGGTCTGGCTTAAGGAAGCACAGGGCGGGGTTTGGGGGGTAATGGAGATCAGCAGCGGCGTGGGCACATTCTCCCCGGCATCATCCGGCTTGTCGTTGCCGTTCAGGTCGGGCAGGGTACCGTTGGTGGAAACATCGGACAGCGCTGCGCCGTTGAAGCCGGTAGCGGTGGCGGATGCAGTGTTGTTATATACCTGTCCCGAAATGACCCCGCTGAAACGGGCCGAGATCCGGATGGTAAAGGAGCTCTGGGCGACCGGCCAGGCAGGAAGGTTCTGACCCGTGCTGGAGAGCAGGGCGTTGTTACCCTTACCATTATAGGCAGCGTTCAGCGCCAGTCCCGGCGGGGTAGCTCCTACAAAGGCCGTCGTGACGTTCGTGATGTTTCCCGCCGTCAGGCCGGTGCCGGTCAGCACATCGGTTACCTGTACGCCCGACAGGGGGTAGTTGCCGTAGTTTTTCACCACGATATCATACACCACGTCGTACTGGTTGGCCGTACCGGTGGGCGTTGCGCTCACCAGGTTCTTGGCCACGCCGATACCGGAGATCACCGAGGCAAAGTCGGAGGTGGACTGCACGGCGGAAGCCGTGACTACGGTTGTATCACCCGTCAGCGGCTGTACTTCGCGGTACAGACAGCCGGCGCCGGAGTAAGCGGCCAGCACTTCCCCCTGCGCATAGGTCAAACCCACCAGGTCGCCGCCCGGGGAACGTACCGTATCGATATAAGTACAGGTAATGGACGTAGCAGCCGTATTATAGCTCTGGTAATCGGGCGTGAACATCTTGTTGTTCACCACGAAGAACATCTGCCCGGAGGGTGAGATGGCCACGTCGCCGGTAGCGCCTGCATAAATCTTCGCACCGCCGGTCAGCGTCATTGTTTTTGCCGGCCCGATAACACCGGTGGCAAAATCAATGGAGCGCATGATGGGCGTGAAGGGTGCCGTGCCGGTGAAATCCAGCATGTACCCGTTGCCGTCCTTGTCAAACGCCACACCCAGGATATCGTAGTTGAACGAACGCAGGGTGTCGAGGCGCGGCGTAGTGGAGGTAGGACAGGTACCCACCGGGTACTTCCATACATACGTGCGCAAGGAAGGCGAATAGGATGTATAGAAATAATAGATATTCTGGTCCCTAGGATTAAAGGAAACCGAAGCCAGGCCGGAGGTGAACGTAAAGCTAGTGGCGCCGATCCGGAGCTGCGGCGTACAGGGCGCCGGCGTAGCAGAATTGGTCAGCACATTGGTGGTAGCGTTGTAGTTATAAAAATGGATCCGGTGCGTGCCGCTGCCGCAGGACTGACGTCCTACGGAAAAGGGCATCGTAACCGTGGCTTGCGCCAATGCCGTGGTCTGTATACAGAGGAGGACCGCCAGGGTGGTCACTCCTCTTTTAAGATGTGCGAAAAATGAATTCATAGCATTGGGATTAAGCGGTTTTTATAGGGTTGGATGTTGGATGGATCAGCGAACGATGGTGAAAGGCTTGACCGTATGCCGCCCCACAGATCCCTGCAACTCCAATCGGTAAGCCCCTGCGGGCAACTGCCCCACTGCTACCGGCACTACCGGCCCGGCATTCCGCAGCAGGTCGCGCTTCACCACAACGCCTGCACTGTTGTACACCGTCAGGTGCACGGTGCCCGACTGCCACTGGACCGGAAGGCTCAGGCGGAAGTGGTCGCGCACAAGGTTGGGCAGCAACTGCACATCCTGCTGTCCGCCGGCATTGGCCAGCCGCACAATCGAAGTATACTTTACATCGCCGGTTTCGTCGATGGTTTTCGCCCGGTAGTAATACGTATGGCCGGCGGCAATGGCATTGTCCGTAAAATGATATTCGGTGCCTTCGCCCGTGTTGCCCGACAGCACAAAGTGGCCCACCGGGTAGAAGCGGGTACCGTCTTCACTGCGCTCGGCGATGAGGGTGCTCTTTTCGTCGGTGGCGGCAATCACCAGGGAAAGTTCGTTGGTCGAAGCCTTCGCTTTGCCGGAGAAGGAAAGGATATCGATATCCAGCGTGGACAGGAAGGCGGCCGTACCGGTGGATAGGGTTTCGTTGTTCGGATCTACCGTTACCGCAGCCGGGGTAAAGGACAGGTCGTACTTCAGCACGGTCGACTTGGCAGCGGAAATGCCCCGGCCGGCTTTGGCCAGCTGCTTGTTCTGGTCGTAAAACACGATGGTGGTATCCTTCGTATTGGCGGCATTGCGCACCCGGATCACGACCGGGGTATAATAGTAGGTTTCGTTGCTGTTGGCCCCTTTTGTCTGCGTGCCCATCGATACAATGAGCTGGTTGCCCTTGTTGGCCCAGTTCACCGTATAGTCGGCATGGGATCTTTTGTACACCCAGGAATCAAAGAATTCATCCATGTCGTGGTTCAGCACCGCTTCAAAGTGATTCTTCAGGTCGTCGGTCACGGCCGACTTATAGGCCAGGGCGGGGTCGTTCATGTAGTTCTGTAATGCCTTGAAGAACAGGGAATCGCCGCAGAGCTTCCGCAGCATGGACACCACCATGGCGCCGCGCTCGTACACCGCAGAAATATTGGTGCCGGTCCAGATGGTGTTGGAGGTAGCAATGGCGGCATCGGGCAGGTATACGGATTGGGTCGTGTTGCCGCGGGCCGTGCTTTTGATGCTGGAGCGCAGGGCAGCGGCATTCAGCCCGGTGGCCGGTACCAGCTCAGCGGCCAGCACGGGTCCGTACTCGGCAAAGCCTTCCGCCAGCCAGAGGTGGTTCCAGGTGGCAAAGGTCACCTTGTCG
>DATAGL010000377.1:0-2934 GCA_036263755.1 Chitinophagaceae bacterium
CAGGACATTTTCGAGCGGCTGCTCCACTTCTTATATTCCTTGGGCAGCACGAAGGATTTATCCACCAGGGTAAAGGTGGTGGCACCATTGAGTGCTTGCCCGGAGCCGTTCAGAAAATGAAAGTACTGGTTGCCGATCTGCACATGCTGGTCCTTGGCCAGCGTTTGTACCGGCAGGGTAGCCGTCACCGACAGGGCCGCCACCGAAAAGCCCGCATCTTCCACGGCCTTGCTCAGGCCATCGAAATCCAGCGGGGTGCCGGAACGGAAGGTGAGCTTGTATTGCTGGTTTTTAATGTCAACGAGTACTTTTTCCACGAAGGGAACTTTTTCCAGTGCGTTCTTGACGGCTTTGGAACACATGGAGCAAGTGAGCCCGCTGGCCTGCAGCGTAGCTCCGTTGATCTGTGCCTGCGCGGACCATCCCAGCCCGAGCAGCAAAAGAGAAAACAGGAGTTTCATATGCGGGAAGGGTTTTATGATTTAACACAGCAGGTTTTCCCGGCTGCAGCCGTGCAGCAGGATTTGTCTTCTTTCGTGCAGCAGCCGGCTTCCGCGGTGCATTTGCCATTAGAGCAGCAATCGGCCGATCCGGTACATTTTTCCGCCGTGCAGCAGGAGGTCGCTGCAGCAGTACGGTCGTACTTGCAGCATCCATGCAGTTTATTGTACGCATCGTCGGTAGCTTTGTAACCGGGGGTATCATATCCCACGGCAGCAATGGCCTGCTGGATCCGGGCGGCATTGGACTTAGCCTGGTCAAACTTTACCACCAGCTGTTTGGTTTCGGTATTCCAGTCGGCAAAGGAGGCACCGGCTTCTTTAGCGGCCGTTTCTATTTTTTTCTTGCACATACCGCACTCGCCGGATACGGCAAAGCGGGCTTCTTTTTGGGTCTGGGCAAAGGAAAGCTGGGAAAAAAGGAGGAAAAGAAGGGAGAATATAAAGACTTTAATTGTTTTCATGATGATTGATGTTTACAATGAAAGGGAAATAACAGGCAGGCTGAAGCAGCCCGTTGAAACTGGGATGTAAACATCAATCTATAGCCGGAAAACGCAATGACGCAGGTACCGGTCGTGCCCGCTGAGCAGCGGCGGACCATGGATCGGTTCGGTGTAGGAAGGAATAACGGGTTCCAGAAAACGTTCGGTAAGTACCGGTTCGGTCAGGATGGCCGGGGCAGAAACGAAATAAAAAGCGGCTGCTTGGGCCGGAGATTCGTCCAGTTCCAGTTTGATCACCTTCACCTCATCGCGGCAGCACCCGCCACTGTCTTCCACATGCATGCCGCATTTACCGCAGGTATCGGACTCCTTGCCCCCCAGCTCGAAAGAATCGAGCCGGTCCATGCAATAGTGGAGGTTCACGGTGAAACCCGTGCTTACGGTAAAATACGTCAGGAGCCATATGAAAGCGAGTGCCTTCTTCATGATGATCCCTGCAAAGATAGCCCCCCTTTACGTTTCTCCTATGATCCGGGTCATCAAATGCCCGGATACCTGTTTTAATTAACAAAAACCCAGTAAACACCGAACCGGATCATCCGCGGGGGATACGGGTAGTTGGGAGCAGCCAGGTTGTTCTTGTGAAACCCGATCCCGTTTGCAAAGGAGAGCGTATTGAGGTTTTCCACCCGCACATAGCCCCGGAAGGTACGGATCCGGAAATGCAGGTATGCATGGATGTCGGGCCGGTTGGAAATGGTGACCGAATCCTGGTAGAAGAACTGGCCGAGCACGGGTGAATAGTCGTCGGCCTTGAACGGGGAATGATACCGTACTTCCAGGCCGGTGGACAGGTGGAGGTTCTTGAAAAAATTACCCTCGAAGGCAAAGCGGTTGCGCGTCAGCAGCAGGGGAAAATGCACCTCGGCATTGCCGGCTTTTTGCTGGAGATAGGCCTCCGTATGCCAGTTCCAGTGCCGCCCGATCCGGAAACTCTTCCTGGCGGAAACGCGCAGTACGTTAAACAACGAGCTTTCCTGCTGCAGAAGGTAGTTCTTCGTCAGGTACAGGTAATTGGTGGTGATAAAGTAATCGCCCCTCAATTGGAGCCGCTGGCGGCGGAGCTCGGTCTGCGCAAAGAAATGGATCGTGTTTTCCTTGCCGAAGGAGTTGGGTGCATCCAGGTAAAAATGGCTGCGCTCATCATAAATCATCGAAGGCGAGCGGTTCGTATTCTGGAAGCCCAGCTGCAGCGAGCCGAGCTGCTCGGAGATCCGCAGCAGGCTGACGTAGGCATGGTAGTCGCCCGCATTGAGCCCGGTGAAGTGCAGCCGGCCAAAGGCCTGGATGTCCCACTTGCCGTTCCGCGTCCGGTTCCGGTACTCGCCGTGGCCTATGAAATTATAAAAGCCCTGGTCCCCGCCGCGCAACCGGCCTTTCAGCAGCTGGAGCGTAGCCCCCAGTTTGATGTACTGCTGGAGGTTTTTGGCGTCGGGAAACTGGTAAATGGAAAAATCATTGGTCAGCTCCCGCCAGACATCCCGGAACTGAAAGGAGTCGCCGGCGGCCTCCTGATTGTAAATGGATTTGAAATAGGCGCTGTCCTGGCCCGTAAAGTCAACAAAGCGGTAATCCTGGCTGCTGTACCTGAAATCGTGCTCCAGACGGAGGCGTGGATAGAACAGCGGGATGACGATCGTATCGGTCACCAGGGAATCCTTCTGCCCGAAATCATATTGCTGGCGCATGAACCCGACCGTTTCCTTGTATTCATTGCCGAGGCTCAGGTTGCGGCCAAATTCCCGGGGCTCCGGTGTCTGGTCGTATCCCAAGCGCGTGGGGAGCAGGAACCGGTTTTCCTGGTACCGGGGGCTGTCGAGCAGGGCGGTGGAAATCAGTCCGCCGTTTTCCTGGGCGCGGAGGTTATTCTTCAGCACGACAAAGTAGTTGTTGTACCGGCGGTTGGGCGACTGGTACCAGGAAGTGAT
>DATAGL010000378.1:0-4953 GCA_036263755.1 Chitinophagaceae bacterium
GGAATATCAACAGGCAATTGTACCAACGGTTGCTCCCGACACGGCAACTCCTGCCGGCACCCGTCCCGGAGGGCTTTACTTTGAAGACGTGACCCGCACTGCCGGCCTTCAGTACATCCACCACGAAACCGGCTTCATTGATTTTAATTACCAGAAACTGCTGCCGCATAAGCTATCGCAATACGGTCCTTCGCTGGCGGCAGGTGACGTGAACGGGGATGGCCTCGACGATCTTATCGTGGCGGGCTCGGCCGGCTTTCCCCTGCAACTGATGCTGCAGCAAAAAGAGGGCACGTTCCGGCAAAAAGAAATCGAAGGCTCTTCCGGTGATTCACCCGAAGCAGGCGGTTGTGCCCTCTTTGATGCCGACGGCGACGGGGACCTGGACCTTTGGGTGACCAGCGGCAGCGTGGAATTTGAAAAAGGTTCGGAACGCTACCGGGACCGCTTTTACCGCAATGAAGGAGGCGGTCGTTTTGTACCATTCACCCAAGGAATTCCCGACGTGAGGGCCAGCAAGAGCTGTGTGCGTCCGGCCGATTTCGACCGCGACGGGGACCTGGACCTGTTTATTGCCGGACGCTCCGAACCCGGGCGCTACCCTGAGCCGGTACGCAGCTACCTCTACCGCAATGATTCCAAAGAAGGCAGTATATCCTTTACGGACATTACGGAAGCGGCGGCTCCCGCATTGACCCGCATCGGGATGATCACCGACGGGACCTGGTCCGACCTGGACGGCGATGGATGGACCGACCTGCTGCTGGCCGGTGAATGGATGCCCGTTACACTGCTGCACAATGAAAAAGGGCGCCTGGTCAACCGGACCGATTCCACCGGCCTGGGCGGGAAAAGCGGCTGGTGGACCAGCCTGTCGACCGGGGACTTCGACAATGACGGGGATATAGATTTTGTAGCCGGCAACCTCGGACTCAATTCTTTTTTCAGGGCCAGTGAAAAAGAGCCGGTGTGTATTTACGGGGCCGACTTCGATGGCGACCAATCCTATGACGTTATTCCCACGCTTTACCTGGACGACGGCAAGGGCCGGAGAAGAGAGTTTCCCGCTCACGTGCGCGATGATATGATCAAGCAGATGGTCAGCATCAAGCGCCGGTTCCCGACCTACAAACGTTTTGCAGCGGCGGATATCGGGGAGATCCTGACCCCGGAAGAACGGAAAAAAGCACGGATGCTTCGGGCCAACTATTTTGCATCTTCCTTCTTCCGGAATAACGGAAAAGGCCGGTTTGAAATGACACCCCTCCCTCCTGCCGCCCAATGGGCTCCGCTGAACGGCCTGCAGCCCGTGGATGTCAATGGCGACGGGTTCCTGGACCTTCTGTTTACCGGTAACGATTTCGGCAATGAAGTGTTTCATGGCCGCTATGATGCCCTGAACGGCGGCGTGCTGATGAATGACGGAAAAGGACAATTTACGGTGCATAACGGGTTGCAGGCCGGCCTTTTTGTACCCGGCGACGGAAAGGGCCTGGTACAACTGGTACGGAACGGAAGGCTGCATATAGCGGCATCCGAAAACCGGGGGCCACTGCGCTTATTCGCCCTGCAGCAGGAAGGCCGGGCCGTTCCATTCAGCGGAAAGGGGCCGGCTGCCCTCATCCGGTTGCGCAATGGTCAGGAGCGCCGTCAGGAGCTGTTGCCCGGAGCTTCTTTTGCGAGCCAGTCTGCATCCTTTCTCTGGGCCGGTCCTTCCGTGCAGCGGATCGACTGGATCCTTCCTTCCGGACAGCGGCAGGCCGCATACGAACGGGAAGGCACCATACTTCCGGATCGGAAACCGGAAAAGCAAAAGCAACAAAAAACCTCCATACGATAGTCTTACATTCGTTTACTGACCATAAAAATTTGCCTGCCATGAAGTTCCTGTTGCTGGTGATCCCCTTTATCTTGGGGGTTATGTACACTCTCCCTGCTCAAGCCCAAACGATTATTCCTTTATATGAAGGCCCTGTTCCCAATTCGAAGGAGGCGCCCGATGAAGAAACGTCTGAAGTGAACAAGGACGGCATGCTGATCATCAGTAAAATCAGCCGGCCAACGCTGACGGTGTACCTGCCGCCCAGGGAGAAACGCACAGGTGCCGGAGTGATCATCTGCCCGGGCGGAGGATACTGGGTGGCCGCGGCCGGTCATGAAGGCGCGGATGTGGCCCGTAAATTCAACGAGATGGGCGTGGTGGCATTTGTACTGAAATACCGGATCCCCAGCGATAAATGGATGATCAACCGGGAAATCGGTCCCCTGCAGGATGCCCAGCGCGCCCTCCAACTCGTACGGCAGCGTTCTAAGGAATGGGGCATCGATGAGGGAAAGCTCGGCCTGATGGGCTTTTCCGCCGGTGGTCACCTGGCCTCTACAGCCGGTACGCATTTTAAGCGCAGCTATATCGACAACCCATCCGGGGTGAACCTGCGTCCCGATTTCCTCATCCTCATCTACCCGGTCATTTCCTTTTCGGACAGCGTAGGGCACATCGGCTCGCGGGAACAACTGCTGGGGAAAACGCCGGCTCCGGAAAAAGTACGGGAATATTCCAACGAGCTGCAGGTGACCAAAGAAACGCCTCCTGCATTCCTGGTCCATGCAAAAGACGATGGCGTCAAAGTGGAGAACAGTCTGCTTTTTGCAGCGGCCCTTCAGAAAGCCGGGGTGCCTTACCAGGTGTACCTGTATGAAAAAGGGGGACACGGGTACGGCATGTACAACAAAACCTCCGATGTCTTGTGGATGGACCTGGTCGGGGAATGGATGCGGAAACTGCCGGCGGAGAAGAAATAACAATCCGGGTACTTCGGGAGGAATTTGCTGGAGATGTACGATTTACGATGTACGGTGTACGGAATCTGTTGGGAAGTTGCCGGAAACTTAAAATGATTGTTGCAGCCATTCTGTGAGTTTCCGGGGAGCGAACTTCATCCAGTTGTCTTTTCTCCTTTACCCTGACGCAAAGCTTTTTTGGATTAAGCCTAAACGGCTTTCGTTAAAACCTTGCTAATCCTGTTTTGCGCTACAGGGATCGCCGGTAATTTGAAGCATGAACCGACTCCTGCTGCTGCTGTTGTTGCCGCTTTATGTTCCGGCGCAGCAGGCTGATTTTATTACCGTCCGGAAAAAGAACGGCCGGTCCCTCAAAACGATCATGCCCGGTGCTCCCATTCACTTGCGCACGGCAGGCGGAATGCCGGTGGAAGGCACGGTGAATGCCATCCGGAACGACAGCATCTGGATCACCACCTACGACATCCGGACCGGTGTTTCAGTCTGGGGCACGAATGTAGTGGATACAGTAGCGCGGCACCTTGTCCGGTTGCATCACCGGGAGATTGGTTCGGTTAAGGTCTTTCACCGTCCACGGTTCATCCGGGGCAAGCTGGATAAGCTTTTGCGGATCGGCGGGGCAGGGTATTTTACCCTGAATGTGCTGAACAGAACAATAGAGGGCAGTTCCCTTACCTCCGGCCGTAATGCCTACCGCCTGGGGTTGGCCACAGCTGCTTTCGGCGCGGGCTGGCTGATCCGGAAATTTGCACCCGTCAACCGGTATTCCCGGCGGTGGCACCGCATTGAATATGTCCGGCTGTAATTCTCACGGAAATAAAATCCGTCTTAAAAGGAGATTGGCTGCTACCGGTTTTTCCCATTTGCCATTTCCTGCAATTCCTCCTAACCTTTTCTTACCGCATCCGCCTTGCGCCAGGCAAGCCAACCGCTGGTCAGGGCGAGTACCAGGGTCATGGGTGTAAATGCCCAGCGCTCCAGGCTGTTTTGTGAAGCGGCATTGCCAATGGTATTCAGGGTGAAGAGCACCGCCATGATCCAGATGCAGGCACTCAGGAATTTATGCGGCAGCGTCATGGAAAGGTGCCGGGCGCGGATCAGCACGATCAGGAGCATCAAGCCGTTTACAAACAGCGATATCGTTTCAAAGCGGACCATCTGCTCCCGGGAGGTAAGCCGGCCGCCCCATACCGCACTGTACGGCACAAGGCCGAACAGAATGACCAGATGCAGTAAAATAAAAAGGGAAAGTACGGCAATGAGTACCCAGGTGGCGGTGCGGTCGGTCCGGTGGGGAGCAGGAATACGGTTCATAGCTGGTGGCTTTACAAAACAATGGTGGAAACGCCGTGCGAAGATAAGCCTCCCGCTCCATTGCCGTGCCCGGTGTCTGTTCCTTTCAGGCGAAACTGCAATAACGGAAACCCTATAAAATAAGGGCATTGGCAGCCTGCAACGGTACCCTCCGATCGGGTGTCAATGATGCAATCTTCCCTTCTGGAGGAACTACCTGCTGTAGCTTTAACACACCGCTAAAACGATACATATGCAGATACGAAATGCACTCTGTTCACTCCTTGCCGTTTGCCTCCTGCTTTCCTCCTGTACGAAGGACGGGATCGGTAATGGCGATGAACGATTTGCCTCCAGTCCTTCTGGCGGTTCTTCTGCGCCTGGGGGTGGAAATGGGGGCAACCCTCAACCCGGCGTCATTACAGCCGGCGAATGGAACGATGCCCTGCACTGGTCGTTCTGGGATTCACTAATGCAGAAAGAACCCTTCTCTGCACTCCCGGTTTACTGGAATATGCACCTGCAAAACCGCGTTTCCGTATTAGTAGAAGGTAGCAACAGGGAGCCCTTGGCCAATGTACCGGTCCAGCTGAAAAAGAACGGACAAATCCTGTACACTGCCCGCACCGACAATAAAGGACTGGCAGACCTCTGGCCCAACCTGACCGGGGCCGGGAATACAGCCGGTGCTTCCGGCCTGAGTCTGGAGGTAAATCAGGGAGCCAGGGTCGTTGCCCCTGTGAAGCTGTTCGCGGAAGGAAGGAATACGGTAACCCTTTCCGGCACGGCACCACAGAATAGGATAGAAATTGCCTTTATAGTGGACGCGACGGGGTCCATGGGTGATGAGCTGGAGTT
>DATAGL010000379.1:0-3278 GCA_036263755.1 Chitinophagaceae bacterium
CATTCTAATCTTGAGTAGGTATTTATGAAATCAGTTCTAGCAAGTAGTTTGGTACCTGGCTCCAGGACATTCCACCTCTGGTCTGGGATATCGTCTTTGCGAAAAAAAGATTGAGCTAGCATTTTACTCCCGTTCAGCCCACATGGCGATCACTAAAATTTAGTTTCCAGATCTACCTCCTGTAAACATTCGCAAAGCGAACCATTGTAACTTGTCTCGTTAATAAGATAGCCATCTAAGCTTAAATCCGAGTTCAGCAGACGATCATCTATCCGATCCTATCCACCTCGATTCAGCTCAAGATGCGAAGGTCCCCCAGGAACTCGGATCCAGGTTTCACGCCTGTTATCAGCAAACAATCTCTTGCTCTTGTACAAGCCACGTAAAGCAGATGGCGTTCCGTCTTGTAAACCTCATCCAAGTCGGCGCTATCGGTGATACTCTCAATGCGTTCCTGCGAGGGAATGATCTCGTCATCACAGGCCATTACAGCAACGGATCGGAACTCCAGCCCTTTGGCGAAATGCATGGTGCTCACCGCGATGGTGCCGCTTAAAACCTCTACCCGCTCATCCAGCACACAGAATGGAACCGACACACCCTGCAAAGCAGCCAAAGCTCTCAGTATTTCTGCGTCTGAACGTACAAAGACGCCGATTTCATGTGGAGCTACCCGCTGCGCAAGCTGCTCTTTGACCCAAAAGCGTACACGGTTACACTCCTCCTCTGTTGAATCGAAAGTCTCTACCTGCGGCTGGGGGCCATTGAAAACGGACACTGTCCTGCCCCGCTCCTCCTGGATCCCATCTCCGTCCACCACTTCAGGTCCCAGCAGCAAGTCAGTCTTTTGCCTGATCTGGTGTGAGGTCCTGTAGTTTACGTTAAGCATCCTTGACCTTCCGCGGACATCAACCCCAGCTGCTTTCCAGGAGAATGCCTGCTGAAAGATGCGCTGCCCAGTATCGCCTGCAAAGAACAGGGCATTGGGATCACTTGTTGACAAAGTTGCAAGAAAGCGTAGCTGAGCTACGCTGATGTCCTGGGCCTCGTCCACTACAATAAAGTCATAGGGATGCCTTCCATCTGCAGCTATCGACTCCGAAAGTCGATGAAAAAGTCCTGAAACCGTTAAGAGGCTGCTCTCGATCAGCCTTTGGTTTACCTTCTCGAAGATCGACCAGAGAAGCGCACGCTGCGGTTCTGGCAGCCGAGTTTTACGACCCAACCGCTTCACATCACGGTAGTCTTCCCAGGTTTTCAGCTGCCAGGTGTCGACCACCTGCTCATATTCCGCCAACAAGAAAGACAGAGAGAAGCGATGCCCCTCAACTGACTTTGAAGCTTCTGTCATGAACTTCGTCAGCGTAGCCTTCGACAGAATTTCAGGAGCGGAATGACGGGTTTTGTATAGCCGCAATCCGAGTTCAGTTAGTGGGCAGACGTCGATTCGTTCGGCAAGGCGTGGCTGGTTGCTTACAAGGCTGCGCAGCCGTACATGTAACGAGTTGGCCAGGAGCGGAGAAAAGGTCGTCAGAAGCACCCGTGCGTCTGGGTGGCTCTTAGAAAGATATACAGCGCGATGCAGGGCTACAATGGTCTTTCCGGTACCTGCGGATCCAGAGACCCGAGCTGGCCCTGAATAGCTCTTCTCTACCCATTGGCGTTGGGCCGGATGCAGGAATACCGCCCATTTTTCCCAAGGAAAATCCAGGGCTCTTTCCAGCTCGTCCACATTGTTCATAGTGCGGAAGCGGCGCTGGGCATCCGGATGGGCAAAGGGATCGCCTGTGGTGTCTGCCTGCTGGGGTGCAGCCGGCTTACCACCGGTTGCCAGCTCCAGCAATGCCTCTGCAGCTTCACCAGGCAAATGATCTACCAGTGCGAACAAGGTATCCTCTGTCGCCTCCCGAGCATCGTTCAGCCATTCCGGTGGCACTCCGTAAGCCAGGAGGGTTTCATCTGGAATCCTCTCGAAAAGTTTTTTCTGTAGCTCCTTTATGGTAGCCTCCTCCTTTACGTATACAGGCACCATGACTTCCTGAACTGTTTCGCGGATTTCCACCAGCTGTGCAGCGCCTGTTTTGGGATGCACTTCCAGCTTGCGGCGCTCGGCCCATTCGTATGCCTTGTCATGATGGTCCACGTAACACAAGAGCAGACTGCTCTCGCTCCGGTGAACGATTAACCTGATGTCCCTGTTGACCCGGAAAGACCAAAAGTTTTTATCCCTGGCCCTGTCCAGCTTGTGAAAGCTAAGTCCAGGGCTGGCAGGGTTCATCTGCAGGTCAAAGGCAGTCGTTTTAACGGCCCTCTGCTCCTCGCCTGTAAGTCGAGCCAAGCTTGCGGTGAACGTATCAGCGATCCTGAATTCCATCAGCTTACTTTGAAGACTTTCATGACCTCGTCTCCTAGGTGGTTAATGACTTTTACGGCAATTCGGCCTGATGCCGGCTTTGGGAAGGGCCGTGACGTATCGCTGTTGAGCGTCTCCCATGCATCACGGTTGATCTCTGCCTTGAGGCTGGTCTTTAGGGAGCCATATGGGTCGTTCGCCCCAAGAAAGTACGCATGACGTACGAAGAAGCTTTCGTTGTTGTAGTCCGAATCCACGAACCAGCAAGCGATGCCCTCAGCACCATCGCTGCGCACCTCACCTGTGGAAGGATGGAAGACGTCTACGCCGTTAATCCTCACCTGAATCTGGTTGCCATCAGTTGGAATGACTTCAATATCCGGTTCGCCGAAGACAACAAACAGGTTGCCTTTGCCCGTGTTCTTCAGGTCATCGGCCATGTGCAGGTCTGCGTTCATCCTAGCTTTGAGTACAGTGAGACGGCCCAGCTTACTGAATTCTGTAGTGTGTGCCTCATAGCTGAAGGCGCATGTGATGAGTACATCAAAACCCGCATCAGCAGCTTCCCGTGCTGCTTCAACCAAGTCAGCACGTTGTACAGTGCCGAACTCTGGACCGACAAAGATTGCAGCTCGGTTTTCCTTGTCTCCTTCCAGGTAATGACCCTCAGCACAGATGAAGTCACCCGGCCAAGGCGCGAGTGAAACGAAGTCTATCTTATCTTCCTTGTGGGCTTGCTGAACGCCTGCTGTGCGGAGGTTATCGAGGACCATCTCTGCAAAATTCTTAAGGTCTTCACCTGCAGTTTGTTTAGCTGGATCTATCAATTCGTCCTTCTCGTCCACACCCAGTACACGGTGGGGAGAGATACTTTCCACAGTGAATGGACCAGCGACACGAACACGTTTCTTATCCTCGTAAGGCT
>DATAGL010000380.1:0-1736 GCA_036263755.1 Chitinophagaceae bacterium
CTGGCCGCTGTCCTGTTCCTGATGGCCAGCCTGGCTCCCTATGCTGATCCGCGCCACTGGTGGCTCCTTTCGGTGTCGGCACTCGGGTTCGGCTTCCTGTTCATCCTGCTGTTCTTCTTTCTTTTTTTCTGGCTGATCGTGAAGCCCCGCTTCGTATGGTTCGCCCTCATCCCCCTGATCATTGGTATTAAGGGCCTTACCGTATTCTTTGCCTTCCGCTTCCCCACCTCCTTTGTAAAGCAGAAACCTCCCGGGCGGCTGCGCGTTGTTACCTGGAACGTGGCCCGCTTTACCGAATGGAAACGCAACAACAACCGCGGCAGCCAGACCCGCCAGAAAATGCTGCAGCAGCTGAAGGAGCAGAATGCCGATGTGCTCTGCCTCCAGGAATTCTTCCACTCCACCGACTCCGTCTATTACGATAACCTCAACGTGGTGATGCGGGACCTGGGCTATCCTTATTACGTATATGCCTGGGACAACGACGGCCCCCGCCAGTTCAACGGGCAGGCCATCTTTTCGCGGCTGCCCATCGTCGACTCGGGCCTGGTGCGCTTTCCCCGTCCCGGCCTGCCCGAAACCCTGATCCATGCCGACATGCTCTGGGGCGGCGATACGGTACGGGTATACACCACCCACCTGCAGTCGGTACAGTTTAAAAAGCAGGACTATGAAAGCCTGGAAAAGATCAAGCGCAACGACGAAGGCGTGATCGACAACTCGAAGAACATCTTTGCCAAGCTGCACCGGGGCATGAGCGTGCGGGCAGGCCAGGCCCGCATCGTCCGGGAGGCCATCGAGCAGAGCCCCTATCCCTACCTCATCACCGGCGACTTCAACGACGTGCCCAACTCCTACACCTATTTCACCATTTCCGAAGGGCTTACCGACGCCTTCCTCGCCCGGGGCTTCGGCATCGGCCGTACCTATTCCTTCATCTCGCCTACCCTGCGCATCGACTATATCCTGGTCACGCCCGAGTTTACCGTGCGCCAGTTCAACCGAACTGTTAAATCTTACTCGGATCACTTCATGCTGACTGCCGATTTGGAGCGAACGGATTAGGCGGGGGATTATCTTTGTCGCCCTAGATACCAACCGTTTTATGAGCACGCTACACGTATTCAACTCCTACACGCGACAGAAAGAAGCCTTTCAACCCCTCGTTCCCGGCTATGTGGGCATGTACGTGTGCGGACCAACCGTAAGCGGTGAGAGCCACCTGGGCCACGCCCGCCCCTATATTACCTTCGACGTCATTTACCGGTACCTGCAGCACCTCGGCTACAAGGTGCGCTACGTGCGCAACATCACCGACGCGGGGCATTTCGAGGAAGAAGGACGCGAGGCCGAGGACAAGATCGCCAAAAAAGCAACGATCGAGCGGCTGGAGCCCATGGAGCTGGTGCAGAAATACACCAACCTCTATCACTGGGCCATGAATGAATTCAACAACCTGCCGCCTTCCATCGAGCCCACGGCCACCGGCCATATCGTGGAGCAGATCGACATGATCCAGGAGATCATCCGCGCAGGCTACGCCTACGAAGTGAACGGCAGCGTGTATTTTGATGTAACGAAGTACGCCCAGGGCCACGACTACGGAAAGCTCAGCGGCCGCGTGCTCGACGACCTGCTCACCACCACCCGCGAGCTCGAAGGCCAGGAAGAAAAGCGAAACAAGGCCGACTTCGCCCTCTGGAAGGCCGCACCGCCCGAGCACATCATGCGCTGGA
>DATAGL010000381.1:0-2064 GCA_036263755.1 Chitinophagaceae bacterium
TCCTCAATGGCGTAGCCGCTGAGCTCAATGATCTCGAGGCGGTCGCGCAGGGCGGGCTGCAGGTTCTGGAGGTTATTGGCCGTGGCAATGAACAGCACCTTGCTCAGGTCGTACTCCAGCTCCAGGTAATTGTCGTAAAAGGCATGGTTCTGCTCGGGGTCCAGCACTTCCAGCAGGGCCGAGCTCGGGTCGCCCCGGTGGTCGCTGCCCACTTTATCGATCTCGTCGAGGATGATCACGGGATTGGATGACTTCACCTTGCGGATCGACTGTACAATGCGGCCCGGCATGGCGCCGATGTAGGTTTTGCGGTGGCCGCGGATCTCGCTTTCATCATGAATGCCGCCGAGGCTGAGACGGACGTACTTGCGTCCGACCGCTGATGCAATGCTGCGGCCCAGTGAGGTTTTCCCGATGCCGGGCGGACCGTAAAAGCACAGAATCGGGCTTTTCATATCGCCCTTCAGTTTCAGCACCGCCAGGTATTCGAGGATGCGTTCCTTGATCTTGTGCATGCCGTAGTGATCAGCATCGAGTATCTTCTTTGCCTTTTTCAGGTCGTAATAATCTTCGGTATATTCCAGCCAGGGGAGGTCGAGCATCAGGTCCAGGTGGTTGTACACCACCGAGTAGTCGGGCGTGGAAGGGTGCATGCGCTCCAGCTTGGCGATGCCCTTTTGGAAGGATTCGGCCGCGGCCTCGCTCCATTTTTTGGCGTCGGCTTTTTTCTGGAGCTCTTTGATCTCCCGGTCGTTCGTATCGCCGCCCAGTTCTTCCTTGATGCTTTTCAGCTGCTGCTGGAGGAAGTATTCACGCTGCTGCTTGTCGATCTCCGCCTTCGTCTTGTTCGTCACCTTATTGCGTAGTTCGGCAAACTGCAGTTCCTTCTGGAGCAGCTGCATCAGGATGTCGGCCCGCTCGCGGATGTTCTCGATCTGGAGCAGCCGCTGCTTTTCGCGGATATCGGTATTGAGGTTGCTGGAAACAAAATGAATGAGGAAAGAAGGGCTTTCGATATTGCGCAGGATCACCGAAGCTTCGGAAGGGATGTTGGGCGAAAGCTGGATGATCTCGGTAGCGAGGTCCTTGATATTGGCCACGTAGGCTTCGAAGTCGGGGTCTTTCGGGGCTTCCTCTTCTTCGAGCACTTCGATACGGGCCTTGAAATAAGGCTCTTCGGTGGTCAGTTCTTTTACGGCAAAGCGCGTGCGGCCCTGGATGATCACCGTCGTACCGCCGTCGGGCATCTTGATCTGCTTAACGATCCGGGCTACCGTTCCGATGAGCTCCAGGTCTTTGAAGCCGGGATCTTCCACCGAGCTGTCCTTCTGGGCGATGACACCGATCAGCTTATTGCCTTTGTAGGCATCGGCCACGGCACGGATGCTTTTGTCCCGGCCTACGGTAATGGGCAGTACCACGCCCGGGAAGAGCACGGTATTGCGCAGCGGGAGCAGTCCCAGCTCTCCGGGAATTTCTATTTTATCGGCAGTGTCGGATTCATGTTCATTCAGGGGTATGATCGGTAAAAAATCCATTTCATCTTCAGGCTTCAGGTAAAAATGCACGCGACAGTTTTTAGGTTCAGACAATAAGGCGCCGGGGCGACTTCCGGGCAAAGGTAACCCGGAAACGGCGACCGGGTCAAGTTTAGTGCCAGTGCCCCAAAGCCTGCAAAAAGGGCAGAAAACAAAGATCCCCCCGGTAGCGGGGGGATCTTTATCCTGTCAATTCAGCGAGCATTTATAAGGCAAGACCTATGGAAAGCTGGATCGCTTCGCTTTTCCACTTCCGCTGGTCGCCGATGTCTTCAATGTCTTTGATATCGTTCAGGCCTACCACGTAGCGCCCGGTCAGCCGGAGTTTGCTGATCTTCAGCTGGGCGCCGCCGGCCATGGAGAACTCCCCTTTTCTGAAGGCTTCCCGTCCGTTCTGGATCAGGTTTTTGTCCTGGTTGATCAGGATACCGAACTGGGGTCCGGCCTGCAGCGTCAGGAAATTGCCGATCAGCTTGTAGTTCAGCATCAGGGGGATGGAGAGGTAGCTCAGTTTTACCTTGCGCAG
>DATAGL010000382.1:0-7062 GCA_036263755.1 Chitinophagaceae bacterium
ATCGGCTTTCTGATAAGGATTGCCCGCTTCATCGGCATAGGCATTCACCATAAACTGTTCATTACCGGAGTTGTACCGCAGGTAGTCCACATCTGAAGTGATTTCTCTTCCTTTCTTATCCAGAACGGTGCGGAAATTAAGATTCGCATTGAAGCTGTTCCAGTCCGATTCGTTATCCACCACGGCCCTGGTCCTGCGTTCCAGTACTTTGGAGGCACTGGATATATTCGTCGTGTTGGCATTGTGACTCGTCATTTTTCTGGAATTGCCGTTGAAGACCACACCCCAGGTTGTTTTCTTGGTGGCGAAAAAGTCAAGACCAACCTTCGCATTCAATGCATTTCCCTCGGAAACCCGGTCGGCCCGCTGGTCGAAAACCTTGTCTACAGCATCCGTGCCGGGGGTGAAGATATTTCTGTTGAATTTTAAAGTACCGAATCCCTTATGATAGTTATGACTCAGGTTGGTAAATACATTCACTTTCCCTTTCCGGTAATTCAGGTTGATCCCTTCATTGGCCTTCGGATAGCGCCCCTGCGTAAACCCGAGCGTTGCTGAGCCGTTATAACCCGCCGATACCGCTTTTTTCGTTTTGATGTTAATTATGCCCGAAGTGCCTGCCGCATCATACCGGGCCGGCGGGTTGGTCATGATCTCGATCTGGTCCAGCTGGCTGGAATTCATATTGCGCAACAGGTTGGCCAGGTCAGCACCGCCGAGTTGCGTGAGGCGGCCATCCACCATCACCAGAACGCCTTCCTTTCCTTTGAGGCTGATATTTCCTTCCCGGTCCACGGATACGCCGGGAGACTTTTCCAGCACTTCCAGGGCCGAAGTGCCGATATTGGTGATCGAGGCATCCACATTCACGATCGTCCGGTCAATACGCTGTTCGATCAGGGGCCGGGTAGCGGTAACGGTAACCCCGCTCAACGATTTTGGAGCAGGAACCAATTCCAGTGCGGCAACCGTTGCATGCTGTTGCTGGTCCTGGATCTCAAAGGGAGTTGAAAAGCGCCGGGAATAGCCAACGGATGTGGCCGAGACCAGGTATTTCCCAAAAGGAATGCTTTCAAACAAATACGATCCGTCTTTTTGTAGGAGGGTGATTTTCACTGTTGCGGAATCTTTAGCCCTGAGCAGGTATACGGAAGTACCCACCGGCGGCCTGGCCTTCTCGTCCTGGCCCTTTACCTGACCCGTTACGGTACCGCCGGTCTGACCAAACGCACCGGTAGCGCAGAAGAAAGCAGTCATCAAACATAAAAAGACTCTCATAATGATCAATATTTTGATGTAAAAAATCAGATTAACCCTTAGTGTTATAGTGTACTACTTGTATAGTACACTGTGAAGGTAGCTCCTTTATTGAGATTTCCAAATTTTTTGCGTTTTTGCTTTCCCAACCCTGAATAAGAGCTGCTGAATAAGGGCAATGCAGCAGCCCTTCAGCCGAACGGAAGTTTTGTTTTACGGCAAACCCATCCGGGCTCCCTAATATTAAGGAAGCACGGTAAGCCCTTCATTCATGGCGGATTTCAAGTTGGGGAGCCTGCCCACATTTATAGAAAAGACTGCTTTTGTTTTTGGCTGCAATAGTTGTAGATAAGGGTTTAAAAGGCCCGGCGGGCATAAACTTTCACTTTTATATAGTCGTTAGACAATTACATTAAAGGACTTACAGAGGTGAGAAAAAAAGCCTGCGCCTTTGGCTGAAGGCGAAGAATGGCAGCGTTGCCTTTTTGTATAGAGCACTTTCCGGAATTGGATACTGCAGGATTTCCTAAGAATGCAATAATCCCAGTTTAATTGCCTGGGTAACGGCCTTGCTCCGGGAAGGGGCCTCCAGTTTGAACAGGATGGAAGAAATATGGTGATCGACTGTTTTGGCTGAAATAAACAATGCGGCAGCGATTTCTTTATTGGACGCTGCTTCCTGCAGGTATTGCAGGATCTGCACTTCCCGGCTCGTGAGCTGTGCCGGGTTGGCCAGCGTACTGCTGCGCTTGCCTCTGGGCACTTTTTTTATGCCGGAGGCCTCCATCTCCTGCTTCATGCGGCGGGCCGTTGCCGTTGCCCGCAGCCCCTGTACAAGGGTAATGGCTTTGCGCTTTTCCTCCTCGTTTCCCTGGAACAGGCAGAGGGCAGCATCATATATACAACCTTTTCCCATCCAGAAGGCCGCCGCTTCCCCGGTCTTACCCGCTTCCAGTAACCGGTACGGATCGTATTGCGCCGCTCCGCCGGTAGCAGGCCGGCCGGTCCGTTGCAGCCAGAAGCAAAATTCGGAGGCACAGCAGGGATCTTCAACCTCTTTCAGCATAGCCGTCACCTGTGTGATTTCTTCTTCCGTTATCAGCTGCATTCCGGTAAGCCACTCCAGTTCCATCAGGGCCACCATCACCGGCATGATCCGCTGGTGTTCCTCTGTGGCAAATGCAAGTTTCTTCGCTTCGGCTAAAAGGTCCAGCACATCCTGTCCCTCCTGCCGCATCAGAATAACCGCCCGGATCACCAGGGCTCCGATTTTGACCACTGGAGCCTGCTGCTCATCCCGGAGCAGGCGCCTGGCCAGCACCAGCGCTTCCGGCCACTCCCCTGTTTCCAGCAACAGCCGGGCCTTCCAGGAAAGCTTGTAAGTGGTCCAGGAATCCAGGTCCCGCTCCTCGCAATAAAGCAGGCCTTCCTCCATGTACCCGCGGGCCTGGTCAAATTCCTTGACCGAAATCAGTATGCTGATCAGATTAGTATAAGCCCTGGCCGCATGCTCATGGTAACCATTGGCCAGGGCCAATTGCAGGCTTTCTTCCAGCAATGCCTTTCCCGATTCCAGCGATGCCTTGTTTTTGAGCTGTACGGAGCCGGTATTGTTCAGGGCATGGCTTAGGACTTCCTGGTCATTTAATTGGCGGGCCATGGCTATAGCCTGCTCACCCCAATGCAAACAGGCTTCCCTGTTTTTCTGCAGCATGTATAGTTGCGAAAGGTTGCTGTAGGCCATAGCCTTCACGGAAGAAACAGGTTGGTCGGCCAGTACCTCGATGGCCCTGAAGGCATACTGCTCCGTAGCGGCGCGGTTCCCGCAGAACCACCAGAGCCGGGACAAAAAGCGCAGGCTTTTACCCATGCTTTCCTTTTCCTGTCTTCGCTCATACAGGCGGAGCGCCTTTTCGGTGTAAGCGATGGCTGCTTCAAACTTCCGGGTGAGGTAACACTCGTATGCATACTGTTCATACAGGGGAAGGACCTCGTGCTCCGGACTATGAATGGCGGCCGCGATGGCGGCCTCGTATAGTTTTACGCTTTCGGCATGGGCCCCGCTGCGTGCAGCGGTGGCAGCGGCTACGGGAGCATATTCCAGGATCCGCTTTTGATCGCCGGCCTGCCGCGCATAGTGAACAATACGAGCCCATTCCTGCTGGGCAATGAACAGGGGAAGCATTACCTGCAGCAGTTGCCCGCTCAGGTACGTTACATCGATCGGCGTCAGGGTGGAGGCTATGGAACGGCGGAACAACTCGTGCCGGAAACTTAACCGTTCGTTTTTGAGGATAATGATTTTCTTCTCCAGACTGCTGTTCCAGGCTTTGCTGCATTCCTCAGGGAACACGGCGACCCGGTTCAGCTCTATTCCTTCCGGCATGAGGGACAGCCATTGCCAGGCCTTCCGCGTGGATTCCGGTTCCCGGTTATAAATGGCCAATACGGTATCCCGGATGTTTTGCGGCAGATCCCCTTCCCCATGATGCAACAACTCCTGTACAAAAAAAGGATTGCCGGCCGAAATGTGAAAGATAGATGCCCCGTTGCGTGCCTGCTGCTCCGCGAGTTGCTGTACTGCTGCTGCGGAAAGCGGTTGCAGGTCCAGGCGGGAGACGGAGGACGGGGGAAGATCGCCCAGCACACTGTAAAGGGGATGCCGGCAGTGTACCTCTGTATCCCGCCAGGTAAGAATAAACAGGCAGGACAGGCGGTTTACCCTTCGCGCGAAATACTTGATAAAGTCGAGCGTGGCCTCATCGGCCCAATGGATGTCTTCAAAAACGAGGATTGGGGTCCGTGTTTGCTGTTGCAGGTAATCGCAAAAAGCCACGAAGCGATCCGCCTGGCTGCTTTCCTGGGTAAAGGAAAGAGGAAACCCGGAAGGGTCCTGCCGGGCAATATCGTACAAAGGGGCCAGCGGATGCGGTGTAAAAAGGTCGTCGCAATAGCCAACCAACTGCACGGAGGGACCCTGGATCCTTTGAAGAAACTGCTTTACCAGAGCCGTTTTCCCGATACCCGCCTCCCCTACTATAAATACCGTATTTCCCTGACCCGAAACCGCCTGGTCATATACATTTTGAAGATGCACCAGAAAATGTTCCCGCTCCAGCAGTTCCATATAAAAATGGGGAATGGTGTAGTACAAAATAGGGAATTTTCCTTATAAATGGCAAGAGCGCCCGGCCGTACTTTGACCCATCACCACATCTCAAAGACTTAAAAATAAAGAACATGAAAACGTATGTGCTCTCTTTGTGCCTTGCGGGATTACTCTGCACCCATTGTACTGACCAGGCTGATAAAGCCGATGCCCGGACTGCCGGTACCAGCCCTGCCAAAGGAAAAAACATGTATATGGATGTACATGACCTGCCCCCCGGTGAGGTCCGCTTCCAGGATGTAATGGCGGCCCACCAGAAGGACCTGGCCACCCAAGGTAAATACGAGGTCCGTTTTATCAAATTCTGGGTGGATGAAGCCAAGGGGAAAGTGTATTGCCTGTCCGAAGCCGGTGACAGTAATCAGGTGATCCGTACGCATAAAGAAGCACATGGCCTGCTTCCTTCCTCGGTCATGCAGGTGAAAGAGGGAGAATGACCACGGATTACGTTTTCCATGCATGCCAGGGAAGCGGTAGCAGGAGTACAGGGAATGACTATTCCGGCCGAACGGAATGAATCCGGTATTGGCTAACAAGCCAGGCTTTGTATTCAGCTTTGCAGGAACACCCGAAGATAAAATAACTAAAGGCCCCGGTGACCGGGGCCTTTTGCGTGGTGGGGTGACCGGAGTCACGCCATTTTATAATCTGCTGAATCTGATATTCAGATTTCCACTTTCAACATGCCGCTCCCCGAATAAAGCACCTGCTTAAAGTAACGGCAAAATCCAAAACAAAGAGACATATCCTTAAATGTTGCTTTTGCCCCTAACTATAAACGGAAAATGAGGCCTTTCCACTCCAGGATAAAAGGTAACTGTAATGATTATTCCTAAGTAATTAAAAATCACGATTTAACTCCATAAATGTAGATGCAGCTGCATGCAGCGTTTTTAAAGACAACTTATCCCCTTTGTTTTATTACGTTATCCAGAAGAATAGGGTTCCAGGGAGTTAACCGAAATTGTTTCGCAAAAGGGATTCTGTATGTTGCGGAATTCAATTGGAGCGTTAAATCCTTATGGTGACAGGCTTTTCGTGTGGGCGATCAAAACAGTTAAAACAGACCTCAGAACATCCCTAGATGGATGATGTAGCCCATCAGATATGTTCCTTACTTGGTTCAATGTGGATTTCACGAAGATGTGCATCTTAGGTTTCCGGAAACGATGCGTACTGCAGCTTTACTTAAAAAAGCCAGGTTCCGGGTATAAAGCGCACATCCTCTTATAAGCCGTTTGCACTACACTGGATGAACCGGGCAGATTTCCTTTCTTCCTTAGTCGATCAGATCTTCCAAAACCAGAAATACCTGCCTACCCAGCGTGCCTCCCCTGTTCAATATTTTACTATCAATCCGGATTCTTCTCTGCTCGCCTGAGGTATTAAGAAAAGTAAACACTTTCCCTTTTATAGGCTCATCATTTACCAGGATCATTCTCAACTCATTTTTTATTTGCTCATTGATCCAGAAGGGATGTTGGATATCTGCCAGACGACTTCCATACGGCGGCATTTGCGAAATCTCGAATAAACGGAGAAAAGGCAGATTCACCTTTTCAACTTTCATGCTCCCATCCAAAATCATCATAGGCACATCTTTCGAAGTTTCGAAAATATGCTCTAAAAGCTCATCGGTATTTTTAAGAAATAAATTAAGCTGCTTCCTGGCTTGCAAATTAACAATGTCTTTGACGATAAACATTTCTTCTCCGGGAGCGTTAATGAGGATAGATTCCCCAGTGCACCAGATGGCCTTGCCATCTTTATCCACAACAAAACTTTCATCATGGGCCTGACCCTTGGTCAGTACCGTAGTTAGTTCTACCAAAGGTTTATTATCCTTTTTATCTTCCAGAATAAAAAGCATACTAAAATTCAATCCGGTAATTTCATCTTTCTCGTACCCGAAGTTTTTTGTAAAGGATCTGTTTACATCCATCACCTTTCCCTCGCTATCCATTATAAGAATCGAGTTTACCTCTGCATTATTGAAGTAGAATTCAAAAAAGGGTGCTGTATTCATAATGATTTTACATTAAATGCGAACTCTTGTATCTGCTGCGTCAAGCCAATGGCTGAAACAATTGTTTTAATCCAAGACAGGAGATTTATCCTGATTTAGTATTAGTTTGAAAAAATCCATGCCGGAAGGCACACCTTCAAGGTAAAAATGAGGCATGTTACCGGATTGCTTACTGAAGCAAGAATCCTAACGGTGATCTTATTAATTCATCCTGAAGCTTGAACCATTCGTGATGGGACAGGGATCAAAATCAGTTTCTGATCGCCTGTCTACATTGGGAATTTCATACCCGTGCATCGTTGGTGAAAGACGCTTGACCATTTTAGACAAGCATTCAGATTTATAAAGATTGTCCGGGATTAAAGAAGAGAAATGAAAGGGTTAACACAAAAAGTATAAAAGAGAATCAAATTGAAGGTACGACTAATATAGGGAAGTGTATGTTAAAGGGCATCCAGTACCATATTCTACCAACATATTGTCTGGATCCCTGCAGTAATAAACTGATGAGCCTTCCAGAAGAACGCGCTGCTGCTTTCCATATATACTTCAATCTCTTCAGTAAGCCAATGTGCGTAGGAATAGAAGCCTTTGAAGTTCAACTAACAAG
>DATAGL010000383.1:0-5837 GCA_036263755.1 Chitinophagaceae bacterium
AACGAAAGCAACGGGAAATACCGCGCGATCTACGAGCAGACACTGATGCTGGACAGCCTGCAAAAGTCGGGCGCTTCCGACAGCCTGCTGCAGGTACGCGGCAGCGAACGGGCTTCGCTGGTGCAGCAAATGAAGCAATACGTGGAGAACATTGTCCGCAATGCGAAGAGCCCTTCCTTTGCCATGTATGCGCTGGGCAACTTCCAGAGCGTGGCCGGCAACCTGCGCATGACCGGTTTTACCAGCGAGGAGCTGGTGGCGCTGGTGAACGGCGTGGCGGCCCGTTTCCCGGAGCATACCGGCCTGGCTTCCATCAAGAATACGCTGGCCCAGCAACAGGCCCAGGTGCAGCAGCAACAGGCGCAGCAGGCTGCTTCGCTCGTAGGCAGGCCGGCGCCCGACTTTGCCCTGCCCGACGTGAACGGCAAGCCTGTTCCGCTTTCCTCTTTCCGCGGAAAATACGTGCTGGTGGATTTCTGGGCTTCCTGGTGCCCGCCCTGCCGTGCCGAAAACCCCAACGTGGTGCGTGCCTTCAACCAGTATAAAAACAAAAACTTCACGATCCTGGGCGTATCGCTCGACCGGCCCGGCCAGAAAGATGCCTGGATGAAAGCCATCCAGGACGACGGCCTTGCCTGGACCCATGTATCCGACCTGAAGTTCTGGGAAAGCGCCGTTGTGCCCCTCTACAACATTGAAGGCATTCCCTACAACGTACTGGTAGACCCCGCAGGAACAGTGGTTGCCGAAAACCTCCGCGAAGAAGCGCTGCATGCGAAGCTGCAGGAAGTGCTGAAATAGCTGTGAGCGGCGAGCAGCGAGCAAAGTTGAGCAGTTCACAAGTTTACAAGTTGATAAGGCTGTTTCGCCGGATTCTACATTTTCTAATCAGCACAACCATCCCGATAAACAACACCATGCAGTCGTAAACCAATCGTACATCGTACATCGTAAATCGTAAATAAAAAGCCCTGCCGAAGCAGGGCTTTTTTTCTATAGCAAGCGGACATTAGCGTTGATCAATGGCCAGGCCGAGCCTTCCGTAGTTGACGGCCGGCAGGATCGTACCGGTGGAGTCGAGCTGCAGGCCGATGAAGCGGGCTTCTTCGGCGGCCGTACCGGTGTTGAGCACCGGGATGTCGATAAAGCCGAAGGAGCTGTTGGCGGGAATGGTCACCTTACCGCTCAGCTGCGCGTAGTGCACGCCGGCCACGGCATCCAGCAGCGGCAGCCGGGCGGCGGCGGCGGCAGGTGTTTGCCCGCTGATGGTGGCCGGTACGGACACGGCCGTATCGGGCGTACTGAAGATCTTGTACCCGACGGTTTCTTCCTTGGCCGACTGGGCGCCGATAAGATTCACGCGGATCCGGATGGTACCGGCGGTACGGCGCAGGGTGGAATCGGAAGTACCGCTGGCATTGTTCAGCCGCGGGATACGGGTCATGATCGGGTAGGTAAGGCCAGCGGAGTTGGCGTTCCAGGAAGTGGCATCGAACTCGGCCAGCTTGCCGCTGAAGATCTCTTCTTCATTTTTGATGCATCCGGACAGGAGCACTGCACCCAGGATACCGGTCAGTATTGCAAAAAATCCTTTTTTCATGAGCTAGAGTTTAATAGCCAGGGTTTTGTTTCAGATTCGGGTTGGCGTCGATCTCCACCTGCGGGATGGCAGGCAGGATGCGGATATCGGTGAACTGCACGATGGCTCCGGTGGGCAGCGACTTAAGTATATCGCGGCCCAGGCGCTTCAGGTCGAAGAAGCGGTGGCCTTCGAAAGCGAATTCAATGCGGCGCTGGCGCAGGATCTCTTCCAGCAGCTCGGTGCCGGCAAGGGCATCGTCGGCGATTTCGATGGCCGATCCGGCGTAGCCGGTATAGCGGTTACTCTTAAGCATCTTCAGGTCGGCCCGTGCGGCGGCTTCATCGAATACGGCCGAGCCTTCAGTAGCCTGTGCTTCGGCGCGGATCAGGTAGGCTTCGGCAATGCGTAATACCGGTACGTTGTCCAGGTTCGGAAAGCCGTTCTTTCCCATGTACTTCGTGGTTTCGATATACGACTTGCCGCGGCCGGTGGTGCCGGGTTCATACAACAGGTTGCGTACATCCGGGCTGCGGTCGGCAATGGCGGCATTGGCACCGGTGTAGTTGGTGAAGTTGTTGCCGCCGACCAGGGTGATCCCCAGTTCGTTCAGCAGGCCCAGGGTCGGTACGAGGTCACCGAATCCTACCGTTACCGCGGGGTTGCCTACGGTGCCCAGCGTGGTGAAGGAAGTCTGCAGCGATTCGTTCACACCGATGTTCTCGGCATTCGTGGCGAAGCGCACCTGGAACAGTGTTTCGTTGTGGTTCTCGGTCCTCCAGTTGGCTACGTGGTTCGTCGTGTTGGTCAGGCGGCTGCCGGCGATGTTGATCACCGAATCAGACCAGCGCTTTGCATCGGTAAAGTTCTTCCGGTACAGGTTCACGCGCGCCAGCAGCAGCTGGGCGGCGGCCTTGTTGGCCAGGTTGATGCCCAGGCCCGGGAAGGTCAGCAGGTTGTTGGCCTGCTGCAGGTCGCTCACTATCTGCGTGTACACATCATCGATCGGGGCGCGGGCCGGCTTGAAGGCAAGGGCCGAATCCACCGTGGAAAAGCCGCGCAACGTCAGCGGCACGCCGCCGCGGTTCTGCGCATCTACCACGGCACCGGGGATATAAGCATAAACGCGGATCAGATCGAAATAAAAGAGACCGCGCAGGAAATACAGCTGTCCCTCCCAACGTGCTTTCTCGGCAGCCGTAGCACCGGCAATGCCGGGGATGGCTTCCAGCGTCAGGTTGATCTGGTTGATCGCCGCATAGCTGTTGATCCAGACGTTGCCGGTGAAATGGTTGGCGGCTCCGGCCGTGTTGTTGGCTTCCGGAACCAGGCGGCCCGACTTGTTGGTGGCATACCCGTTATCGGCCAGGGCCTCGGGGTGCGTGATGAGGTCGCGGCCATACAGGCGGGCGCTTTTCAGGCGTCCGTAGCTGGCGGTGATCGAAGCTTCGATGGCTTCCCGGCTGGTCAGCGCCGTTTCAGCATCGATGGACTGCTGCGGCACGGTTTCCAGCTGCTTTTCGCAGCCGGCCAGGGCAATGCCCGCCAGCAGCATCAGGGGAATACGGAACAAAAATCGTGTGAACAATTTCATAGCTGAATATTTTTAAAATCCGAGTTGGAGACCAACCGTGAAGTTTTTGGATTGAGGAATGATGCCAACGGGGTTGCCGCCGGTAGTGCGGCTGAATTCCACGTCGTAGCTGTACCAGTCGCTGATGGTCCAGAGGTTCGTACCCTGCACGTAGAAGCGGGCCGATGCCAGGCGCAGGCGCTGCATCAGGGAAGTGCTGAAGTCATAAGCCAGCGTGATGTTCTTCAGGCGGACGTAGTCGGCCTTGAACCAAGTGCGGTCGCCGGCCTGCGCGCCCGAGTTCTTCTGCTCGGTCACGGTATTCATGCGCGGAAAAGAGGTCATCTGGCCCGGGGTGGTCCAGCGCTTGTCGTACACTTCCTGCAGCATGTTGATACGGGAGATGTTTTCCATCAGGAAGTTGATCTGGCCGTCGGATTCGTAGCGGCCGTATTCGTACTGGAAGAAAGCATCGAGCGAAAAGCGTTTATACGAAAGCGTGTTGCGCAGACCGCCCTGGTATACGGGGATCAGCGTGGGGCCGGACAGCACACGGTCGGCTGCGGTTACCTGGTACGTCAGGTTGCCTTTGGCATCGTAGAACATGGCGCGGCCGGTGGCGGGGTTCACGCCGGCATAGCGTTGGGTGAACAGGGTGCCGAAGGGCTGTCCTACCTGTACCCAGGCGGCTGCCGGGAAGTTGGCCGGTACGGTCACACCCTGGGTAACCGGCAGGAAGTTCAGTCCGCCGTACAATTCGAGGATCTCGTTCCGGTTGGACGAAAAGGTAAAGCCGGTGTTCCACACAAAGCCTTCCTGGCCGCGGCCGCGGATGATGTCGCCGTTCAGGGTGAGCTCCACCCCGCGGTTGCGCATCCGGCCTATGTTCGAGGCTACGGAAGAGAAGCCCGTGGTTTGCTGGAGCGGCTGGTTCAGCAGCAGGTCGCTGTTCACCTTGTCATATACTTCCACGGAGCCGTTGATGCGGTTGCGCAGGAAGCCGAAGTCGAGGCCCACGTTCTTGGTGGTGTTCGTTTCCCATTTGAGCTCGGGGTTGGCCAGCTGCGTATAGGCGATACCGGCAGCCCCGTTGTACACACCGCCGCCGCCGAACAGGCCAAGGGCATCGAAGTTGCCGATCTGGTCGTTTCCGGTAGAACCGTAAGAAAGCCGCAGGCGCAGTGATTCGATCCAGGGTACTGACTCGAGGAAAGCCTCGCGGTCGATGTTCCAGGCGGCTTTCACCCCACCGAAGAAACCGTACTTGTTGCCGGCGCCAAAGCGGGAAGAACCATCGTAGCGGCCGATCAGTCCGAGTATATAACGGCCGTCATAGGAGTAGTTCACCGATCCGAAAAAGGCATTGCGCTTGAATTCGGTAGCAAACTCGCCGATGGCCACCGGGTTGGCGGCATTGTTCAGGAACGTGAACTGGTAGGTCGGGAAGCCGTCGCCGGAAGCGGTTATGCTGTTCTGCGCATCCCTGCGGTATTCATAACCCACCAGACCGTCGAAGCTGTGCACCGTCCCGAAGTCGCGGTTAAAGTTCAGGGTCTGGAAGGTGTTGAAGTTCGTGTTCCAGACGTTCTGTGTCTGGGTCAGGCCTTTGCGGGCAAAGCCGTCGGCCGTGCGCGGATCCGTCACGCGGCGACCCTGTATGATGCGGTAGTCCAGGCCAAACAGCGTGCGGAAGGTGAGCCACTCGGCAATCTTATAATCAAAGGAGGCATTGCCCACCATCTGGTTGCTCCGCTGGTTGCCCGAGTTCAGCTCCGTGGTGGCGATCACGTTCTGGTTCAGCGTACCGGCGAGGTTGGCCGGGCTGTAAATGGGAATGCCGTAATAGGTACCATCGGGGTTGTAAATCGGGTTGACCGACCAGATACCGGCTGCCGCAAAAGCAGGGTTGCCGATCGTGGAGGCTTCAATGGAAAACGGCAGGCTCTGGTTGGCCGTGCTCAGGTTGAGCGAGGTATTAAAGTTCAGCCGGTTGCTCAGGCGCTGTCCCAGATCGAACTTGAGGCCGGCGCGCTTGAAGTCGGCATTGGTGACCACAGCGCCCTGGCTGGTATAGTTGCCCGATACGCGGTACGTCGTCCTCTCGGCACCGCCCGACACGCTCAGTTCGTAGTTCTTGATGCTGGAGTTGCGGAATGCAGCGTCCTGCCAGTCGTAGGTGGGCAGCACAGCAGCGATGGAGTCGGCGGCTCCTGCCGTCAGCGTATTGGCATTGGGCACCCGGAACTCGTTGAGCACCGAGCGCTTCACGGCCAGGTCAGTCGGCAGCAGGTTGTTGGCGCGGGCCACTGCTTCGGTACGCAATTGAAAGAGCTCCTGGGAGTTCACCATGTCCAGCTTCTTCAGCGGGGTAACGATACCGCCGTACACATTGAACTGGGTGCGGGGTTTGCCAACACGTCCTTTTTTGGTGGTCACGATCACCACGCCGTTGGATGCCTGCGAGCCGTAAATGGCGGCCGAAGCGGCGTCTTTGAGGATGTCGATGCTTTCAATGTCGTTCGGGTTGAGGAAGGCGAGCGGGTTGCTCTGCGTGAAGGCCGCATCATTCCGGTTGTTGATCTGCACCCCGTCCACAATGTACAGGGGCTCGTTACCGGCGAGGATGGAACCGATGCCGCGGATGCGCACGTTGATGGCACCGCCCGGGATACCGTTGTTGGCCTG
>DATAGL010000384.1:0-2284 GCA_036263755.1 Chitinophagaceae bacterium
ACCAGCCTTTCGGCCCGGGGGGCCTCGCTGGTCACCACCGGGTGACGGGTCAGGGCGGTCAGGGCCTCGGCCGTGGTCGGCCCGATCGCAAAACAGACCGTATCCTTCTTTGGTTCATTGGCCGCAAAGAACGACCGGACCGCGCTGGGACTGAAAAACAGGAGGGCGTCGAAAGGGCCTTCCGGCGCTCCGGGCGTTTCCGTGGTTTCGTACACCACCACTTCCTGTACCCGGATGCCGGCCTCCTGCAGGGTCCGGGGCAGCTCGTCGCGGCGCAGGTTTCCGCAAAAGAACACGACTTCCGGCACACCGGCAGCCTTTATTTTTTCCGCTAGGGCGCCCGCCGTTTCTGCCGTACCGGCAATCGAAGCGGGAGGTAGCCAGGTCGTCAGCCGGTCCCGGGTTTTGCCCGAAAGGCAAAAGACCTTCCAGCCGGGCAGGGTTGCGCCTTCCGTCCGTTGCCACAGGTTTTGGGTAGCTTCCACCGCGTTGGCCGAGGTAAAGACGGCGCAGACAGGCAGGGTAGTACCGGTCCAGCGGCGCAGTTCATTCTGTAACAGTTCGGAAAAGAGCGGTTCGATCCGGATGAATTCCTGCACGGTCACCTCTATACGGGCTTCGGCAGCCCGTGCGATGAGCTCCGGTGGGAGCGCCTTTGTGCTGAGCACCCGGTGCTGCATCAGGCATCTACTTTTTTGCGGATCGCGGCCACGATGGGGCCGGCGCCCTGCCCCAGCAGTTCCTGGGCGGCTGTGATGCCCAGCCCGGGAGCTTCGGAAAGGGCAATTTCTTTTTCTATGGAAAGGCTTTGCCGGCCATCGGGCGTGCACAGGTTACCGCGGAAGCGGAGCCGCCCGTCGCGGATTTCGGCCAGGCCGGAAATGGGCGTGGAGCAGCCGCCCATCAGGGTCCGCAGGAAGTCCCGCTCCACCTGGGTGCAGAGGGCCGTTTCCGCGTCGTGGAACGACCGGCAGGCTTCCAGTGCGGTTTCGTCGCCGGTGCGGCAGACCACTATGATGGCGCCCTGGGCGGGGGCCGGCAGCATCCAGTCGAGGTCTACCGAACTTTCCGGGCGGAGGTGGATACGCTCCAGCCCGGCGGCAGCGAAGATGGCCCCGTTCCAGGGGTTTTCCTCCACCTTACGCAGGCGGGTGTTCACATTGCCCCGCAGGTTCTCCATGCGGTGGTTCGGGTAGCGGTGGAGCCACTGGGCGATGCGCCGGATCGACGAAGTACCGATGGTGGCGGTGCTTTCCCGGTCGTTGAGGAAGGACGGGTCGCCCTTATAAACCAGAATGTCTTTATAGGAAGCGCGCTGCAGCACAGCCGCCGGCTGAATGCCTTCGGCCAGCTGGGTGGGCACGTCCTTCATGGAGTGAACGGCAATGTCGATGCGGCCGCCGAGCAGGGCGGCGTCGAGGGTTTTGGTGAACACACCCTGTACACCGAGGGCATACAGCGGGGTGACCGTGTCCACATCGCCTTCGCTTTTGATATAAACGAGCTCGGAACCGACGCCGGCAGCCTGAAGGAGTTCCTGCACGCGGGTTGCCTGCCAGACGGCGAGCTGGCTTTCGCGGGTTCCGATACGTAGGGAAGTTGGCATGTTAATTCTTGGCGCCCGTGCCGATGAAGTTATTGATGGCCTCGATAAAGTGGCAGGCGCCCTGGTTTTGAATCCGGATCTTCTCGGCCATGTCGTTGATGACCCGCTGGATGCGGGCATCGGTTTCCTTGGAGCAGCAGGGGCCCAGGAGCGGGTGGCCGTGCATTTCCTTCATTTTCACTTTGGCGGCCTTCAGCAGGGGTACATGGCGGCGCATGTCGTGCCAGTCCATGAACTCTTCGATCAGCTCGCCGATGATGGCTTTGGCTTTCGGTACTTCGCCTTCGCGCTTCTTCAGCGTTTCGTCTTTCAGGCGGGAGAGTTCGTCCACATTCACCAGCTGCACATTGGGCAGGGCCTGCGCGGCGGCTTCCACATTATAAGGAATGGAAAGGTCGATGATCAGCTTATGCCCTTCGCCTTCGAGGTGGTGCTTTAAAATCGTGGGCTCGGCGGCGTTGGTGGCCACCAGGATAATGTCGGCCCGGCGGATCTGCGCGTCCAGGTCTTCCAGCGGCGCCCACTGCAGGCCCAGCTCGGAAGCCAGTGCCTCGGCCTTCTGCGGGCTCCGGTTCACCAGGGTGACGTTGCGGGTGTACAGGTAATCGACGAGGTTCTTGCAGGTATTGCGGCCGATCTTGCCTACACCCAGCAGCAGGATGTTCTTTCCGGAAATAT
>DATAGL010000385.1:0-9749 GCA_036263755.1 Chitinophagaceae bacterium
AAATCATCACTATGAGGAAATTGATGTATTTGCTTTGTGCAATGCTTCTTTCCGCTTCGGTATGGGCGCAACAGCGCACCGTCCGGGGCCGCGTCACCGATCCTGCCGGTAATCCGGTGTCGGGGGTGACCATTAATGTCAAGGGAACCGCCACGTCCACCCAATCAGCAACCGACGGGGCCTTCTCCATCACGGCCGACAACGGCGCCACCCTGGTCTTTTCTTCCGTAGGCTTCGACCGGCAGGAAGTGGCGGTTACCGGCGACGAGCCGCTCACCGTTTCCCTGCGCAACCAGACCCGCGAGCTGACCGAAGTAGTCGTCACCGCCCTGGGCCAGACCCGCAGCCGCGATAAGGTGGGTTATTCGGCAGCTACTTTCCGCTCCGATGAAGTTACGCGCGTGGCCCCGGTAAGCCCGCTGGACGGTCTCCAGGGCAAGATTGCCGGCGCCGACATCTCCACCATCGGGGGTGTGCCCGGTTCTTCTTCCCGGATCATCCTGCGGGGCTATACCTCGCTGAGCACCACCGGCAACAACCAGCCCCTGATCGTTGTGGACGGTGTGCCGTTCAACAACAGCCGCCTTGGCTCCTTCAACGATTTCCTGAACTCCGGCGGGGTGGATATCGGTAACGGCCTGAACGACCTGAACCCGAACGACATCGAAAGCGTATCGGTGCTGAAGGGCGCCGCGGCTTCCTCGCTCTATGGCTCGCGCGCCCAGAACGGCGTGGTCATTATTACCACCAAGCGCGGAAGGGCCGGCCGGCTGAGTGTGGACCTTGTTTCTTCCACGATCGTGTCTTCGGTAGCAAAGCTGCCCGAATTCCAGAACACTTTCGGCCAGGGCTGGAACGCCCAGCATTACAAAGAGGAAAACGGCAGCTGGGGTCCGAAGATGGACGGAAGAGACCGGCTCTGGGGTTCGGAAGTGGATAACTCCCGCCTCATCAAGCCGTTCAGCCCCGTCATGGACAACATCCGTAACTTTTACGACAACGGGCTGGAGCTGAACAACACCGTAGCGGTGCGCGGCGGTAATGAGAACTCGCTCTTTTACCTGTCGTACGGCAACGTGCACAACAACGGAACCCTGCCCGGCTACCCGGATGTTTACCGCCGCAATACCATTGCCGTGCGCGGACAGACCAAGGCCAACCGCTTTCTCGCCTCGGCCTCGATGAACTACATCAACAAGAACGGAAGCACGGTGAACACCAACGACGACGACGCCGGTTCTTCCACCTTTGAGAACATCATCCAGGTACCGCGCGATATGCACCTGGTGGATTTCAAGGATTACCACAACAAGTTCTTCAATGTAGACAACTATTTCACCCCCTACGCGGCCAACCCGTACTTCTCACTGTACGAGAACGGCAACCGGTACCAGAATGACCGGTTCTTCGGTAATGCGGAACTGGGCTTTGACTTCACCCGCGCCCTCAACCTGCGCTGGCGCACGGGCATCGATGTGGCCAATGCACGCGTCAGAGACTACCAGGCCATCGAAGCGCCGAAAAGCGGCAGCTGGCGCGGACCCAACCCCACCAACGCCGAGGGTGCCTCCTATACGGCTAAAGTGGGCGGCGTACGCGAGCTGAGCGATTATGTGCGGGAGATCAATACCGACCTGTTCCTGAACTACAATTATGATGTCTCCGGTGACTTCAACGTGTCGGGCTTTGTGGGCGGTAACTACAACGACCAGGAAAGCCGCCGGCACTCCTCGCGGGTGACCGGACTTACGATCCCCGGCTACTATAATATCACCAACTCGGCCAACGATCCCACGACGGCAACAGCCTCTTCCCGCCGCCGCCTGCTGGGCGCTTTTGCCCAGGCCAACCTCTCGTTCAAGGACTACCTGTTCCTTACCCTGAACGCGCGGAACGACTGGTCGAGCACCCTGCCGCAGGACAAGAATTCCTACTTCTATCCCGGAGCCAACGCCAGCCTCGTCATGAGCCGGCTGCTGGACCTGGGCGCCGCCAAGGTATCGTACTGGAAGCTGCGGGCCGCCATCGGCCGCACCGGTAAGGACGCCCCTGTGTATTCGCTGGAATCCACGCTGGCTGCAGGCAACGCAGGCGTGGGTGCGGGTAACCTGATCTTCCCGATCAACGGCGTGAGCGGTTTTGAGCTGAGCAACATCATCGGCAACAGCGAACTGCGCCCCGAGCTGACCACCGAGATCGAGTTCGGCACCGAGTTCCGCTTCCTCAACAACCGCCTCGGTGCCGACATTGCCTGGTACCGCAAGCGCTCCGACGGACAGATCATGTCGGTGCCCATTGCTCCGTCCACCGGCTACATGTCGCTGATCACCAACTTCGGCCTTGTGGAGAACAAAGGCGTGGAGCTTTCGCTGAATGCCGTGCCGGTACAGTCGAAAGACTTCAACTGGAACATTACCTACACGTTCAGCCGCAACCGCAACAAGATCCTTGAACTGCCGGAAGGTCTGGACAAGGTGGATTTCAACACGTACTTCGATGTGAAGATGACCGGCCGTGTGGGCCGCCCGATCGGGGTGATCGAGGCGCCGCGCCCGCTGATGACTGAAGACGGGAAGTTCGTGACCTCCAACGGCTTTTACGTGAACACGCCTACCGACGAGGAGTACGGCACCATCGAGCGCGATTATATGATGGGACTGAACAACCAGGTGACCTACAAGAACTGGACGCTTTCCTTCTCCATCGATTACCGCCGCGGCGGGTACTTCGTATCGCGCACAGCCGACCTGACCTACTTTGTGGGCAATGCGCCGCTGACCGCTTACAACGACCGCCGTCCGTTCATTATCCCGAATTCGGTGGTGCAGAACGGCACCGACGGCCAGGGCAAGCCGATTTACGAAGAGAACATCACGCCCATCGACATGACCAACGTGAACTCTTACTGGTACCATACCTCGAACGATGCTTTCGTATGGCAGCACATGATCCTTCCGAAGGACTTCATGAAGCTGCGTGACGTAACGCTCACCTTCCGCCTGCCGGCCGCCTGGGCCCAGCGCGTGCGGGCACAGAGCGCTTCGCTGACCGCCGTCGGACGCAACTTCCTGCTCTGGGTACCGCAGAAGAACACGTTTGTTGATCCCGAAGCCACGAACCTGGGCAACGACATCCTGGGTGAGTTCGGCGAGCAGGCTACGGCGCCCACGACCAAAACCTACGGCCTCTCCTTAAAAGTGAATTTCTAGTGTTTACCCGTCAACGTAACAACATGCGATTACAAAAGATATTCTGGATGGCGGCGTTCCTCTGTTTGGGCGCCACCTCCTGCAAGAAGCTGCTGGATATAAATACCGACCCGGATAATCCCTCGCAGCGCCAGGGTACGCCCGAGCTCGTGTTCCCCGCCGGGGTAGCCTCCTCGGCCGCCCGTATCGGCGGCGACCTGGCCGTGCTGGGTGGCATCTGGTCCCAGTACTATACCCAGAACACCACGTCCAACCAGTACAAGAACATCGATGCCTTCAACCTGACGAAGAGCGACTTTGGCTCGACGCTGCTGGCCAGCCCCTGGGCTGAGCTTTATTCCGGTGCGCTGAACGATTACCAGTACGTGATCAACCGCTCGGCGCAAACCGGCAACTGGAACTATTACCTCATGGCAACGGTCATGAAGGCCTATACCCTGCAGGTGCTGGTGGACCTGTACGATGAAGTGCCCTACACCGAAGCCTTCGGCGGCGCCGGCAACCTGCAGCCGAAGTTCGATGACGGCTACACGGTGTACAAAGGCCTGCTGGCGGAGATCGACACGGCGCTGAACAAGGACTTCGGTGCCAGCACCAATACGGTGGGCGGCAATGCCGATTTCATCTTCCCCGATGCGCCCGGCTCCTGGACGATCGATCCCTGGATCCGCTTTGCCAACACCCTCAAGCTGAAGATGTACCTGCGGATGGTATACGCCAAACCGGCCGAGGCCGAAGCGGGCATCCGTGACCTGTATGAAGAAGGAGCTGAATTCCTGATGGAAGATGCGAAGATCGATGTGTTTGAAGATGCCCCGGACAAGAGCAACCCCTTTTACGAGTTCAACTACCGGAAAACAAATACCGATGCAAACCTGAAGGCCAGCGTTACCTTCCTCTCCTGGCTCCAGTCGAACGGCGATCCGCGCCTGGATGAGTATTTCTTCCCGGCCACGAACTCCACCAGCTACCTCGGCATCAACCAGGGCGACTACCTGAACCCGAACCCGCTGTTCAACACGGCTTCCAAGGCACAGGTACGCGCTACCGACCCGGTGGACTTTATTTCCGAATCGGAATCGCACTTCCTGCAGGCCGAGGCCCTGGAGCGCTTCTTTAACGGTGCGGGTGCCAAAGAGCATTATGATGCCGGTGTGGCAGCTGCCTTCGAACGCTACGGCGAGAATGCAGCGTCCTTCATTGCTTCCGGCGGCCGGTATGCCTATCCCACCGGCGGGAATTTCGAGCAGAAGCTGGAAGCCATCATTACGCAGAAATGGGCTTCGATGCCGGGCTCGCACGCCCTGGAGGCCTTTTTTGAGCGCAACCGCACCGGCTACCCGCGCACTTCGCCGGTATACTCCACCGACCCGGCCTATGTTCCCGGTCAGTTCGTATACCCGAAGAACGGCGTGACCAACGGACAGTTCGCCAAGCGCCTGCTGTTCCCCGACATCGAGCGCAGCAAAAACCCCAACACGCCGGCCGAGCAGCCGATCACCGAACCGGTATGGTGGGATGTGCGTTAACCTAAACCCAATCAAACGTCATGAGTAAAATATCCCAGTTCCTCATTGCCCTTTGCCTGCTGGTATTTGCCGGCTGCGAAAAGGCGGATGAGATCAACAACACAGAAGACAGAATAGGCCATTCCCGCGTTACCCGTTTCCCGGTGTTCACCATGGAAGGCGATGAATTCATTTCGATCGTTAAAGGCGGCACTTATACCGAACCGGGCGTAACGGCGGCGGAAGGGGCCAGTGCGCTCACCGTAACTACTACCGGTACCGTGGACGCCAGCACACCGGGTGTGTACGAGCTTACCTATTCGGCTACGAACAAGGACGGCTTCGCCGCATCGGTCACGCGAACGGTGGCCGTGCTGCCCGAGGCCGAACAGGCCGGGGTGAACATCGCCGGCAACTACGCCAACACCGGCAGTTTCAGCTATGTGGCCGTCATGAAGAAGCTGGCCCCCGGTTTCTATGTGGCCGATAATGTGTGGGGCGGAGGCAGCGCAGCCATCATTCCTGCCTATATCCTCACCACGGATGGCAAGAACCTGCTGGTGCCGGAAAGCTACCTGTCGCCCTACGGCGGCGTGGAAGGCACCGGTACACTGGACGCGGAAGGCAACCTTACTTACGTGATCTCCCTGCTGGACCAGGGCGTCAGCAATTCTACCCGCAAATGGAAAAGACAATAACTAACGTAAAATGCATTTCAATATGAACAGAAGACTGTACAGCCTGGCAACCGTCCTCCTGGGCGGCATACTGCTGCTTTCCTGCTCGAAAGACCCGGAAGTGGAAAACACGCCTACCGTGAATATGGCCGGCGAATGGTGGACCACTTTCTATGAAGGCGGCGATGCTCTTACCGACATGCACAAAACCCTTACCTACAACACGGCCGATCCTTCGGGAGCGCAGATCTGGGTGGATACGCACGAGCATTCCATCAAGTTCAAGACCAAGCTGGATGTGGACTACGGTACACTGAGCTTCCGTCCGAACAGTACGGGCGTGGACCTGCTGCACCCCACCATCACCATCAAGGTGCTGGAAGGAAAAGTGCTGCCCCGGGCCGGACGCTCGAAATCGGGCGTTGAGGTGGACAGCCTATATATGCGCTTCGAATTTTCCGACGAACCGGGCGTGCCATACGAGCTGCGCGGCCACCAGCGTACCGGCTTTTTCGAGGACGAGTACGAGTAACCGCGGATTTACCCGATTTAATAGGGATTAGCGGGATGGGGATTTCAGGATTTTCATTTCGCGCAGGGCAAAGGAGAAAAGGAGCAATAAGAGGAAGCCTCTGTTGCTTTCTTTTCTCCTTTCTTTATTGGGGGCATCCATCTGTTAGGCCAACAACAAACCTTAAACGACAAACCACAGCTCACTTTCCCTTCCGCAGCATGTCCGCATACGCATCGGGCAAAGGACTTTCTTCCACGGCTTTGGCTGCCGCTTCCACGTCGTAGCCGAAGCGGATGAATTCAACGCGAACGGAGCCGGGATCGGAAAGGGTACTTTGCCCGTCAAGGTGCAGCAGCACAAAACAGCCCCGCGGGTCACCGTCCTTTGGTTTGCCCACCGAGCCGGTATTGATGGCGTGCAGGTAGCGGGAAGTTCCTGAAGTCGTCTCGTCCGGCAGCACCCGGTGCCAGGGCTTGTGCGTATGGCCGAAGCAAAGGATGTCGGCACGGGCATCCTTCAGTATGCGCAGCAGGCTTTTTTCTTCCCGGTCCTCGAACAGGTATTCGTTGATGCGCCGCGGGCTGCCGTGTACCAGCAGCAGGCTGATGCTTTCTTCGCCGGACCGGAACTCCACGCGGATGTGCGCAGGCAGTGCGGCCAGGTAGGCCCGCTCCTCCGGCTGTACCCGTGCGTTGGTCACCGAGATGGAAATCTTTCCCATATCCCGCTCCTCGTCGGTTTTATACGCGCAGCCGCATTCATCGGTGCCCCCGCCGATCCCTTCATCGTAATTGCCTTTGATGGTGGGGATCCTGCGGTCGCGGATGGCGTTGATCACTTCATTGGGCCAGACATTATAGCCTACCAGGTCGCCAAGGCAGTATACGGCATCGGGCCGCTGGTGGTCCAGCTGCTGAAAAAGTGCCTGCAGGGCCGGCAGGTTGGCATGGATGTCGGAGAAGAGGGCAATTTTCATGAAGTGGTTTATAGCGGTATACGATCGTTGGCTGAAGGAACCTTAACTGCTTCCGTCCGGAAGCCGTGAATAAAGGCGCGCGCTCCTGCCGCGCAGGGCCTCATGCCGGCTGCAGTTCTTTTTTCATCAGGACTGCGGATTGCGGGCAGGTATGCGTGAATTCGGAAGACCGCTGCAGGGCTTCGGGCGCCGTGCTCCTGTCGGCAGGCAAAAATCCCTTTCGGGCGAAATACTCCGGGGCCGTGGTCGTAAGCAGGTAGAGGCTGCTGAGCCCGAGGGCGGCTGCCTCACCTTCCAGGCAGGCAATGAGGTAATCAGCAATACCACGGTTGCGGTAGGCGGGGTCCACCACCAGGGACCGCAGCAGGCCGGTGTCTGCATAGCGCTCCAGTCCAATGGCGCCAACCACTTCATCGCCCGCGAAGGCGGCAAAAAAATGCGGCAATCCTTCCGGCAGGTCTTCCACCGGCAGCCTTTCCTGTTGCAGGAGGCGAACGATGTCCGCCGCATAGGGGGCACCGTTCGCACTGATGGTAATTTCTTCGGTCATCTGTGAGGGTTTTGGTGGCGGTCAGCAGCAGCCCGAACCGGGCGTGCAGCAGGCATTTTTGGGTTTTTCGGCATACACCGTAATGCTGTAAATGCCGGTACCGGAAGCCTTGAATGCCGCCAGCTCTTCGGTGGAAAGATAGTCGAGCAGGATGGCATCGGGCACTACGATCTTCTTTTCCTTCTGGAGGCGGATGCCGGTGAACCCCGCCGCTTCGATCAGGCGCAGGTACTCTGCCTTCTGGACCGCTCCCGACACGCAGCCGGCGTACATCTCGGCAGCGCTTTGAATGCCTTCGGGCAGCGTGCCTTCCAGCACGATATCGGATATGGAGAAATGCCCGCCGAATTTCAGCACCCGGAAGATCTCGGCAAAGACGCCTGCTTTGTTGGGCACGAGGTTGAGCACGCAGTTGCTCACCACCACATCGGCTACTGTATCGGAAAGGGGCATCTCTTCAATGTCGCCAAGCCGGAATTCCACGTTGTGCAGGCCGCGTAGCTCGGCGTTCCTGCGGGCGCGCTCGATCATCTGGGGCGTAAAATCGATGCCGATCACTTTGCCGGCTTCACCGGTTTCGGCGCGGGCGATAAAGGCGTCGTTGCCGGCGCCGGAGCCCAGGTCTACCACCACATCACCCTTTTTGATGCCGGCAAACTGCGTGGGCAGGCCGCAGCCCAGTCCGAGGTCGGCCTCGGGCTGGTAGCCTTCCAGCCCGTTGTAATCGTCGGCCATGATGTGGTAAACTTCCTCACCGCAGCAGGCGGCTGTGGCCCCGCAACAGGAGGCGGCATTGGTTTCCTTGTTCTGGAGGGCGATCTCGCCGTACTTCCGGCGGACGAGTTCTTTGGCTTCGTTGTGTGTTGTTGTGTGCATGGTATGCGGGTTTAAAGTTATCGTAATATTGCGATTAAAAAGGGCAAAAAAAATCAGCAGCTTCCCCGGCAGCCTTTCACGCCGTCGAACAGCGCGTTCAGCGCGGCCTGGGCGGCTTTCCATTCCGTTTCGTTGATGCAGTAGCACACGCGTACCCCATCGATGGAGCCCTGGATGAGGCCAGCCTCTTTTAATTCCTTCAGGTGCTGCGATACGGTGCTTTGCGACAGGGGCAGCTCCTCCACGATGTCGCCGCACATGCAGTCGGCGCGTTTGCTGAGGAACTGCAGGATGGCGATGCGGGCCGGGTGCGCCAGCGCTTTCGCGTAGCGGGCGAGCCGGTTTTCCGTTGCACTGAATTCGGATGATTTGGTAGCGCCCATATTATTATCGCAATATTACGATTAATGTTTCCGCCTTTCCAAATTTATTTTTCTTTTTCTTCAGGAATATGGGCCGGAGCCGTTGCCGGTGCAATGCGCTAGCCCGGGCGGCGCCGGGCTAGCTCTGGGTGAAAAGGGCAGTACTGTTTACTTGAAATACTTATAAAGGCTTTTGTCTTCACCTCTCCATTGCGCGATTTTGGCCAGGGCATTCACCAGCGGTTCCTGGATCCATCCGGGAATATCGGGCAGGTAGGTGCCGCTGTAGCCGAGCAGCAGGGCCATATGCCAGGGGTTCCTGGTCAACGGGCCGTCGAATTGTCCGTCGTTGGCCAGGCCGTAGGCGATCCGGATGCTTTTTTCCAGTCCCCGTGCCGGAGCAGCCCTTACCTGGAGCAGGATCGTGGAGTCGGTGGGGTTATTGAAATAGTGCATATCCCCGCGGAGGGCGCTGGCACTGTCCCCTTCATTTACAAAATATTCCTTCCCGTTGTTGCCCACTTTGGCCCTGCCTTTCAGCACGGTAAAGTATTCGTCGAACGCTTTGTGGTAATGCCACTCATTACCGCCATGCGGTTCCACTTCCACCTGGATAAGCTCATAGGCCCCTCCGGTTTCGTTACCGGTCTTCAGGAAGGTGGACCGGTAGTTTCCTCCGCTGTTAAAGATCGTGCGGTCGGTGCGGTTGCCCACGCTCATGTCCAGCGGGGGCAGGAAGAGCGCAAACCCGGTGATGCCCGCAAAAAGAGCGACCACGAAAAACAGCGGAAGGCCTACGAGGGTGTACAGCAGGCGTACCCACAGCCGGTGGTTGCCTTTCCAGATCCGGATAACGCCCACAGGGTAAAAGAGGAAGGAGGTCCATTGCCAGAGCCGCGAACGGGGAATGGCCGGGGCCTGGGTCATAAGCATGTTGTTCATTTGTTTTGGTTTTTGTACGGGCAAAGTTTTACCTTAAAAGGGCGAATCTGTTATAGGTAAACGGATTTTGATTGCGGCAAAATGGATAAAATTGATTTGAACAACTGGGGGGAGGTGTTCAGCGAGCTTTCCCAC
>DATAGL010000386.1:0-3804 GCA_036263755.1 Chitinophagaceae bacterium
AAAGCCGGGAAAATGGAACTGCTGCTCCAGGTTCAGGTCCACATCGTGTTTATCCTCATCGGCTTTTTCGAGCAGGGCCAGGGCGCCCAAGGCTTCGCGCGCATCCCAGCCGGTACGCTTGAGGAACTGCAAGGCCAGGGAGTCGGCTTCCAGTTCACCTGCCCGGCTGTGCCGCCGGCTGCGGAAGGTGAGGCCTTTGGTCAGGGCTTCGATCTGGCTGTTCTGCCCGTAGCGGGACCGCTCGATGTTCTTCAGCTGTTTTTTGAATTCTTCGGAATGGAGGGTGGCGACCAGCTGGTGGATGGACTTGTTGCCGTGGTCGAGGTACAGGTGGGCCAGCTCATGGCAGAGCACGAAAGCGGCCTGGGCTTCGTTTTCCAGCCGGGAGAACAGCCCGATATGAAACAGGATGGTGCCTTCGCCGACGGAAACCGCATTCGGCACCCGGCTTTTATGAAAGACCACGCGGGGGGCGAGGGGCTTCAGCTCCGGGTTGGCGGTAAGCACAACCTCCAGCAGTTGCTGCAGGTAACCGTGCAGGGCCGGGTGCAGCAGGAGCCGGTCTTCGGTAAACTGGGCCTGCACGTAGGAAAAACGTTCCTTATAGATCCCGGTCAGTTCTTTCTTATAGGTGGAAGGCAGCTCTTTTAGCGAAACGGCCAGTTTCTGGGCAGAAGCCGCCAGCAGAGTTCGGGAAAGGGCGGGGTCGGAGGGAAGTGTCCGCCAGGCGGTCTGGGCAGTGGCCCAAAGACCGGCTATACTGCACAGCAGCAGGGTCAGGAAACGGATCGGTCGGTTCATCAGGCAGTTAGTTGCGGCGAAAAATAGTAAAAATCCGGTAACCGGGAAGCGAAAGCCGGATGAATTGGGTTCAAACCGGCGCAGGGCCCGCTCCGGCCGCTTGCACCGCGGAAGAGTTGGCGAATGTTTTGTATATTGAAGAAACTAAAAAGGGGTAAACTATGGTAAAAGTAAACGATCTGAAACCGGGTGACCTCATCCGGGTCCTGGAAGGCGGAATGGAGCGGGAAGGAACGGTAGTGGATGTAAGCCGGGACGAAAATATGGTGTGTATCGACAACGGGGTTCAGGAATTCTGGTATACACCGGAAGAGCTGGCTCCCATCCCGCTCTCCGAGGAGCAGCTGATGCGCCTGGGGTTTGAACGGGAAGACATCGACCGGGGCGCGAAGTTCAAAAAGGGACCTTTCCGCATCCTGTTGCCGGACCCGGGTAATTACACCAACATGGAGATCTGGTACCGGGAGGATCACCGCCACTTTCACCACCCGCTGTACGTGCATGAGCTGCAGAACCACCACCTGGACATGACCAAGGTGACCCTGGAAAAGGCGGTGGCGCATTAACGAATAAGGTTTTATTTTTGGGCAATCAGGGCTGTTGATTTAACGGATGTTAAAAAAATAGCCCTGATTTTCTTTTTTCAGCTGAATAAACGTATCTTCGCGCTCCCAAAATCTGTATGTCAAAGCAGCCTTTAATTAAACAGGACGGAACTATTCTGGAAGCCCTTTCGAACGCTATGTTCCGGGTAAAGCTGGAAAATGGCCATGAAATTCTGGCCACCATCTCCGGAAAGATGAGGATGCACTATATACGGATTTTGCCCGGCGACAAGGTGGGAGTGGAAATGAGCCCCTACGACCTGAGCCGCGGACGGATCATTTTTAGGTATAAATAAGCTGCAGGCGAAAGCTGCAAGCGGAATGCTTGGAGTTTCACGGGAAGCGGCCCAACTATAATATCATGAAAGTAAGAGCATCCATTAAAAAGCGTAGTGCCGACTGCAAGATTGTACGTCGGAAAGGCAAGCTGTACGTGATCAACAAAAAGAACCCCCGCTATAAGCAGCGTCAGGGCTAAAACGGCTTGAGGCTTGAAGCTTGTTGCTTGAAGCTCAACAAAAATGTAAACTTGAAAATCGAAAATAACTATGGCTCGTATTGCCGGCGTTGACTTACCCAAAAACAAGAGAGGCGAGATCGGTCTTACCTATATCTATGGTATCGGACTTTCTACGGCCCGTCACATCCTGGATAAAAACAATATCGATCGCTCCAAGCGTGTGCATGAGTGGAATGACGAAGACCTGAATGCTATCCGTACCACCATCAATGATGAGATCAAGGTGGAAGGTGCCCTGCGTTCTGAAGTGCAGATGAGCATCAAGCGCCTGCTCGATATCGCCTGCTACCGGGGTCTGCGTCACCGTAAAGGCCTGCCGGTGCGTGGCCAGCGCACGAAAACCAACAGCCGTACCCGGAAAGGAAAACGGAAAACGGTTGCCGGTAAGAAGAAGGCGCCCAAGAAATAAGATAGCCCCAAGCTTCTGGCTGCAAGCTTCAAGTATTCACTTGAAGCTTGTTGCTTGAAGCTTGTAGCTTATATGCACCTGTTCATACTGAGCCAATTGCGGATACCCGGTGCAGGAGGAGGGTTGGTTCGGGTTCTCCAATTAGGAGAATTTATTATCAAACGTCAGACTACCTATTCAAATGGCAAAAGCACAGCAAAGCGCGAAAGCGGCTGCAAAGAAAAGAATCGTAAAGGTGGATACATATGGCGACGCCCATATCACCGCTTCCTTCAACAACATCATCATCTCCCTGACCAACAAGAACGGCCAGGTGATCTCCTGGAGCTCCGCCGGTAAGATGGGCTTCAAAGGTTCGAAGAAGAATACCCCCTACGCCGCACAGATGGCTTCCTCCGATGCCGCCAAAGTGGCCCTGGACGCCGGTGTGAAGCGCGTGGATGTTTTCGTGAAAGGCCCCGGCGCCGGCCGTGAGAGCGCCATCCGCGCCCTCGCCCAGTCGGGTATCGAAGTGGCGATGATCAAGGATGTGACCCCGCTGCCGCACAACGGCTGCCGTCCTCCGAAGAAACGCCGCGTATAACAATGTACGATGTATGATGTACGATGTACGGGTTGATGCCTTTACATCGTACATCATACATCTAAAATCGTACATATTCCTGCCGGATTTATTCATTTATAATAAAGGGTGTCCGATTCATTTTGACCGCTTTTACTGATCGCGGCACCGGTTTCTAAAAAGCGGAAATGAAATAAACAGCTATGGCACGTTACAATGGTCCCAAGACCAAAATCTCCCGCATTTTCGGGGAGCCTATCCTCGGCAATGGTAAGTGGTTGAGCAAAAACTCGAACCCTCCCGGACAGCACGGTGCTGCCCGCAAGCGCAAGAGCCTCGGCGAATACGCCCTGCAGCTCCGCGAAAAACAAAAGGCCAAATACACCTACGGAGTGCTCGAGAAGCAATTCCGCAAGACATTTGAAGAAGCGGCCCGCCGCAAAGGTGTAACCGGTGAAAACCTCATCAAACTGCTCGAAGCCCGCCTGGACAATACCGTGTTCCGCATGGGCATCGCTCCTTCCCGCCCCGCTGCCCGCCAGCTGGTAAGCCACAAGCACGTAACGGTAAACGGCGAAGTAGTGAATATCCCCTCCTTCCAGCTGCAGCCCGGCGACGTGGTAGGACTGAAAGAGAAGTCGAAAGACAACACTTCAGTCACCAGCCAGATCCGCGGACGCAACCAGAAGTTCAGCTGGGTGGACTGGAACGATACGGACATGAAAGGAACTTTCATTGCCTATCCGGAGCGCGAGTCTGTTCCTGAGAACATCAAGGAGCAGCTGATCGTAGAATTATACTCCAAGTAATAGCGGAATAGCCGGTTGACCCCTGTCAATTGGCTTTCTTCATTGGAGCCCCTGCGGTCGGAGCGAGGAAGTCCCTCACCGGCAAACATCTTAAATCG
>DATAGL010000387.1:0-4044 GCA_036263755.1 Chitinophagaceae bacterium
TCCTCAAATACGCAAAAACCACCACGGAGGACATGCGCAACCACGTCACGGAATCCCCGATGCTCGGCGCCATGGATGCCTACCAGCTCATGCTCCTGATTTCCGCCCACACGGCGCGCCACACCGCGCAGATCGAAGAGGTCAAAGCCCACCCGAACTTCCCGAAATAACCCTGTACGGGTCGCAACACTGCTTTACAGAAAAAGACAACGCCGGCTTCCTGCCGGCGTTTTTCATGCACCTCCGGGGTGAATGGGTCAATGGGTCAATTGGTGAATGGGTGAATACTTAAGTGAATGGGTGGGTAAGTGAATGTGCAGATGGTCAAATGTGCCAATGTGCAGATGATGTACGATATAAGATGTACGATGTACGACCGACATACGTACATCGTACATCGTACACCGTACATCAAATTGGAAGCTGTAAAAGCTTTATATTCTTTGCGTCTTTGCGTGCAACAAAAGCCGCAGACGAAAAGCATATCCGCAAATGCCGGATGCATCCCAAACCTCCTTTTCTCCTTTGCTCTGCGCGAAACCCTCCCGCCCCCCTGGTGAACATTGCGCATTGCACATTGAATATTGCGAATTTTCCCTTTTCCACCACTCCACCCATTCAACTGATCAACCCAATTCCCAATTCCCAACTCCCTAAATTTGCGCATGCCCAATCCTGCCTACGGACAGTACCAAGAGAAAATGCGGCGCATCGCTGATATCCGCAATGCCACGGCCCTGCTGCAGTGGGACCAGGAAACCTACCTCCCGCCCAAGGGAGCGGCGTTCCGCGGCCAGCAGATCAGCACCCTGTCGGAACTGAGCCACAACCTCTTTACCGAAGAAGCCCTCGGCCGCCTGCTGCAGGACCTCCTGGCCGCCGGCGACCTTACCCCCACGGAACGCCGCAACGTGGAGCTGACCTGGGAAGACTACGAAAAACAGAAAAAATACAGCGGGGCCTTCGTCCGTGCGCTTTCCGACAGGACGAACAAGGCCTTCCATTCCTGGATCGAGGCCCGGCGCGCCAATTCCTTTGCCGGGTACGCCCCCGACCTCGGTGCCCTCATCGACCTCAAAAAGCAGGAGGCCGAGCTGCTGGGCTACGAAGGCCATCCGTACAATGCCCTGCTGAACGAATTTGAAAAGGGAGCCACCGTAGCCCTGCTCGACCAAACCTTCGGCGACCTGCTGCCCGGGCTGAAGGATCTGCTCGACCGCATTGCCCGTCAGCCGCAGGTGGACGACAGCCTGCTGTTCCAGCATTTTCCGAAGGACCGCCAGTGGGAATGGGGCCTGTTTCTGCTCCGCGAGCTGAACTTCGACTTCGAATCCGGCCGGCAGGACCTGTCGGAACACCCCTTCAGCATTTCCTTCAACCCGCGCGACGTACGCATCACCACGCGGGTGGACGAGCAGGATTTCAGCAACATGACCTGGAGCTGCATCCACGAGGTGGGCCATGCCCTTTATGAGCAAGGATTGCCGGAAGACCAGTACGGACTTCCCGGCGGGGAGGCCTGCTCCTACAGCATCCACGAGTCGCAGTCCCGGCTCTGGGAAAACAACGTGGGCCGGAGCCGCCCTTTCTGGAACCATTATTTTTCCAGGCTGCAAGCGCATTTTCCGGAGGCGTTCGGCGAAGCCGATGCCGGTGCCTTTTACCGGGCGATCAACAAGGTGCAGCCTTCGCTCATCCGCACCGAGGCCGACGAAATCACCTATCATTTCCATGTATTTATCCGCTACAGCCTGGAGAAAAAGCTGCTCGAAGGCGCCCTGGATCCGGCCGACATCCCGGCCTTCTGGAACGAGCAATACCGCCAGTGGCTGGGCGTGACCGTACCGGACGACAAGCGCGGCAGCCTCCAGGATGTACACTGGAGCCACGGTTCCTTTGGCTACTTCCCTACCTACAGCCTCGGATCGTTTTACGCCGCCCAGTTTTTTGCCGCCGCAGGTACTGCCCTGCCCGGGCTGGAAAACAGCATCGGGGCCGGGAAATTGCAGGAACTACTCGGCTGGCTGCGGTCGGGCGTGCATGCAAAGGGCCGGCTGCAACCCAGCGAGGAACTCTGCCGGGCGCTGACGGGCGGGCCGCTGGACGTCCGGTTCTTCGTAAATTACCTATTGGAGAAGTATGGCGCAATCTATAACTTGTAAGCAAACCAGTATGCTATGACTACCCGGATCCTGACGGTCCTCCTGGCCGCACTCGTCCTGCTTTCCTGCAGGAAAGCGGAAGAAAAGGCGGAAGAAGCTGCCCTTGATGCGGCGATTAATGGCGAATGGCTGGTCAAAAGCTACCTTAAAGGCGATTCCAACCTCACTTCGGGCTTTGCCCCCTATACCTTTAAATTTCAGCTGAACAACACCGTGGATGCCTACAGGAACGGAGCCCTGGAAAAAACCGGCTCCTGGGACTCCGACATCAGCACCCGCACCATCACCTCCTCCTTCCCGGTTTCGGAAGCCCCCTTGTCGCTGCTCAACGGTACCTGGACGGTCACGAAGAACTCCTGGGAGTACGTGGAAGCCGAGCAAAGCGTTAACGGCACGGAGTTTCGCCTTCGACTGGAGAAAAAATAGGGAACGGCGACTGTTAAAGGAATTTTAACGAAAAGGGGGAAGCGGAATACTTTTTGCAGCTACCTTGGCGTTTTCCGTAGCCAGCAAAACATACCAAACAACCCAGCTTGACACAGAAATCCTCCTTATTAACTGCTCTTGCCTGTATTCTCAGCTTTATGGCACTGGCCCAATCCCCTTTGGCCAACTTCACCGCCACACCGCTTTCGGGATGCTCGCCGCTGGTAGTTGATTTTCAGGACCTGTCCTCGGGCAATCCCACCGCCTGGGCCTGGGATTTCGGAAACGGCTCCCGTTCCTCGGTGCAGAACCCGTCCACCACCTACTTTACCTCCGGCCGGTACACCGTTACGCTCACCGTTACGAACGAATCCGGCAAGCATACCCTTACCCGGACCGAATACATCGAGGTTTACCCGAAGCCCACGGTTGACTTTTCCGTCGACAAAAGGAATGGCTGTTTCCCGGTGACCACCCGGTTCCGCGACGGTTCCACCGGCGGCGCGGGCAGCACACCTGTCAGCTGGCTCTGGGATTTCGGAAACGGTACCCAATCCACCGAACAACACCCGGTAAATACATACCGGGGGGCCGACAACTATACCGTAGTGCTGAAAGTGACCAATGACAAGGGATGCAGCCAGGTGGCCACCAAAGTCAATTATGTGCAGGTAACCGAAGGGGTGCGCGCCGGTTTCACCTTCACCCAGCCCAAAAGCTGCCAGCTGCCCCTGACCACCACTTTTGCCAACACTTCCACCGGCGTGGGTACGCTGACCTACTCCTGGAGTTTCGGGGACGGGTCCACGGCCACCACACGAAATACGAACCATACTTACACCCAGCCGGGCGCCTACCCGGTCCAACTGGTCGTTGCCAGTTCGCTGGGCTGCGCCGACACGCTGCGGCGCGACTCCCTGATCCATATACCGAATGTGCAGGTAGCGGCAGAAATACCCGATGCCGTATGCGCACAAACCCCTGTTCAGTTCCGCTCCACGTCGCAACCGGTGCCCGACAGCGCGTACTGGAGCTTCGGCGACGGCACCCTGTCCGGCGATTCCGCCCCGATCAAAACCTTCGACCGGGCAGGAACCTATACAATCAAATCCTACAACCGGTATTCCTTCTGCATCGACTCCCTGGTCAAGAACATCACGGTCCACGCCCTGCCCGTACCCGCTTTTACCTCTACCAACAATAGGAGCTGCAGGGCCCCGCTGACCGTATCGTTCCGCGACGTCACCCCCGGCGCCACCGGCTGGCAGTGGGATTTCGGGGATGGCCAGACCAGTACCGAGCAGCATCCGCGGCACACCTATAACGGGGAGGGTGTCTTCCCGGTGCGGCTGATCGTGACCAATGCCAACGGGTGCCAGGATACCGTGCTGGTGGAAGATGCCGTACAAATCCTCAAACCGCAGGTCACCCTGGAAGCCACCCATGTGGAAGGCTG
>DATAGL010000388.1:0-2414 GCA_036263755.1 Chitinophagaceae bacterium
ACCTATCTGCGGGGGCCGCGATATGCCCAACCCGCATTGCAAGGGCGATGGACTACAGGATGTCAATCCTTACTATTATAAGTTTACCTGCTTCGAACCCGGGACCCTGGGTTTCCTCATCACTCCCAATGAAATGAGCGACGACTATGACTGGGAACTGTATGATGTTACCGGCCGCGATCCCAATGATATCTATACCGATCCTTCGCTGCTGGTAACCTCAAACTGGAGCGGGGAGAGCGGGCTGACCGGCACCAACAACAGCGCCCGGCAGACCTTTGTCTGCGGTGGCTACGGCAAGCCCCTGTTCAGTAAAATGCCCGTTTTGGTGAAAGGCCGCAATTACCTGCTGATGGTTTCTCATTTCACCAATTCGCAAAGCGGCTCCTCTTTGGAATTCAAAGGAGGCACCGCGGTGATTACCGATCCTACCGATCCGCACCTCAAATTAGCCGAAGCAACCTGCGGGGGCCGGTTCATCCGTGTGAAGCTGAATAAATTCATGAAGTGCAGCAGCATTGCCGCCAACGGATCGGATTTCCAGGTGACACCGGCTTTAGGCAAGATCGTTCGCGCGACCGCTATTGGCTGTGCCGGCGGTTTCGACTCCGATTCCGTATTACTCGAGCTGGATACGGAAATGCCTCCGGGTCAGTATACCGTATCGGTGAAAAAAGGCTCGGATGGAAACACCATCCTGGATAACTGCGGGAAAAATGTCCCTGAAAGCGACCAGCTGGTAACTACCGTATACCCGATTGCACCGACACCTATGGATAGCCTCGTACCGTTGACCTGCGGTCCGCAAAAGCTACGCCTCCTTTTCCGCAAGCCCCTGCTCTGCTCCAGCATTGCCGGCGATGCCAGCGACTTCTTTATTTCGGGCACCTACCCGGTAGCTATTACCGATATCACCCGCTGCACGGCCAACGGATTGACAAAGGAAATTATTCTTTCGCTGGATAAACCCCTGGAACAAAAAGGCAGCTTTACCTTACACCTGCGCAGGGGCAGCGACGGAAACACCCTGCTGGATGAATGTGCCCAGGAAACACCTGTCGGGTCCACCCTGCCCTTCTCGGTGCTGGATACCGTTCATGCGGGATTCAGCTATACCATCGATTATACCTGCACGGAAAATACGGTGCACTTCAGCCACAACGGAGCGCATGAGGTGAACAGCTGGAGCTGGGACCTGGATGCAGGCCAAAAAAGCAGCGTGCCGCAACCGACAGGCCGCTACACCGACTTTACACCCAAACAAATCTCGCTGGCCGTATCCAATGGCTTCTGCAGCGATACGTCTCAAACGGAGATCATGTTCGACAATTTTCTTTCCGTTTCCTTTGACGCACCTGCAGAAGAGTGCCCGAACGACTCCGTATTTTTCAGCAGTACCGCTGTCGGCAAGCAATTGACCTATCACTGGTCTTTTGGTGACGGGGCAACCGCTACCGATGCCGAAACCGGTCATAAATATGCTGCCCCCGTGCGCACTTCGCCGGTGCAGGTGAAGCATACCGTAACAGATGCCTTCGGCTGTTCAAAGTCGCTGACCAAACCCCTGGTGATCTACAGCAGCTGTACGATCTACCTGCCCAATGCTTTTACCCCGAACGGAGACGGGAAAAATGATGTGTTCCAGATCCTGAATGGCCTGCGCGCTACCCGCCTGCAGTTCACCGTATTCAACCGCTGGGGACAGACCGTATTCAACACGAGCAACTGGAAGCAGGGCTGGGACGGACGTATCAACGGCACGCTTCAGGGGGCAGGCACTTATGTATGGATGCTGCGGTTTACCGATACCAAATCCGGGAAGCTGGTAGAGCAGAAAGGAACGGTAGTGCTGATCCGGTAAGTTAAGGGAGCCAACGCTTAGCGCTTACTTGTCCATGCTTCTATGGTCAGATAGGTCTTTCTTCTATGGACAAAAGAAGGTGCAGGTCCGCAAATGGGAAAGAAGATCAGGCAGGCCCCTTCCGGCAATAGGGTCGATTTTCCCGCTCCAATATAAAACCGCAACCGGTCCGGAGCCTGACGCCTGCGCCAATGCAATCATTCCCTTCGTAAATTTGGTGATGACCAAGCTCTCCGTAAATATCAATAAGATTGCCACCCTGCGTAATTCCCGGGGAGGCCGCTACCCCGATGTAATCAAGGCGGCAATCGACTGTCAGCATTTTGGGGCGGATGGCATCACGGTTCATCCGAGGCCCGACGAACGCCATATCCGTTATGCCGATGTGCGGGCCATCAGGCCGATCATACAAACGGAATTCAATATAGAAGGCAACTGCCGCGAACAGAAGTTTGTGGACCTTGTGCTGGAAACCAGGCCGCACCAGGTAACTCTTGTTCCGGATGAGCTCGGACAAATCACTTCCGACCACGGCTGGGATACCATCCGGCAC
>DATAGL010000389.1:0-2557 GCA_036263755.1 Chitinophagaceae bacterium
CTTGCGGCTGCAGGGGTCGATCGGAAGAATACTGTCCTCCGTGCCGTGCGAAATATAGATCGCCGGTTTCCCGGCCGGATCCGGCGCTTCCATGAATCCCGGGGAAAATGCGAGGATATGGGTAAAGAGGTCGCCATTGATCAGGCCCAGTGACAGGGCGTAAGAAGCACCGTCGGAAAACCCGCCGACGGCTATTTTATCGGGCCGGATGGAATAATGGCTGAACAGCTCCTCCAGGGCCTGGTTCAGGAACAGCACATCGTGCCCGAAGCCGGAACCATAAACGATGTCCCAGCTACCCTTGGCGGAGTCGGGGGCCAGCAGGATGATCCCGTTTTTATCAGCCTGCTTCCGCAGTATGGCCAGCCCGTGTGCCGAAAGGCCGCCGGCGCCGTGCAACAAAACGGCCAGCGGGGCCGGCACTTCCGGCTGCCACCCCGACGGGATGTACAGTAAGCCATCGCGGCCTTTGCGCAGTGCCAGCGGATAAGTTCCGGGGCCCTGAACGGAAGGGGCCGTTGGGGTACCCGGCCTGGCGGTTATTTTTCCTTTCTTATAGATCGTCCTTTCTTCCATCCCGAAAAGTTTTTCTTTTTCCCACAACGGTTGTGCCACCCTGTAACGGCAGAGAAGCGGGAACCCATATATTTTTTAATTCCTTTTTTTATCTCTTCCGCATAAATACCGCCCTCTTGTGTAATCTTCCCCGTCTGCCCGCCCGGAAAAGGAGCACAAATTTCGGTTGGGTATTTGTGCATCTCTACAAAACAGGATTATGGAAACCAAAGAAAAACAAAGCGTACAGATCAGCAGGGACTTTACCGTTCCGGCCAGCCGTCTGTTTGAAGCCTGGATCCAGCCGCAACACCTGAAGAACTGGTGGCGCCCCATGGGCAACCGGCTGGTGGAAGTCCAGAACGAAGTGCAGGAGGGCGGCCGCGTGGAATATTTTTTCCAGACCGAAGAAGGAACGCCTGCCTTCCGCATTCACGGGCAATACAAGGAAGTGGAGGAAGGCCGCCGGCTGGTGTATACCTGGAACTGGGAAGTGCCCAACGGCAACCTGCACGACAGCGCCTTCCTGCTCCGCATCCAATTCAAAGAGCAGGGTTCCGGCAGCCGGCTGGAGGTAGTACAGGAAAATTTCCAGGACGAAGAAAACATTCAGCCCCACCGCGACGGATGGGAACAGGCCTTGCAGGACCTGGAGCAATACCTGGAACAACAATAACAGCGGTAAGCCGGCCTGCAAAAGCAGCCGGCTTATTTTTTCATCCGGACCGACTTGTCGTAAAACTGCGGGTCTTTATTGCGCACCCAACGGATGAACTTCCGCATGGCTTCATGCTGCCGCAACCGGTCCATCGTATGGTAAAACCGCTTCAGCTCCATTTCGGTAAAAACGGCGTGGATCTTATCATGACAGATCTTGTGCAGCAAAATCGTCGGCGTGTTGCGGCCGCCTTTGCTCAGCGGGGTCAGGTGATGCCGGTTACAGGGCTCCGCCAGCGGCCGGCCGCATAAGGAGCAGGGCTCCGAATCTTTTTCCTCCATGCAGTTTCCTGAACAAGAAGTGTACCTGCAGGAGGTTGTACGAGGTACGACGTACGATGTACGATTTTTTACTTTGTGTCTTTGCGGGTCCTTGCGACTTTGCGTGCCATTCTTCGGGGACGGAACAACGATCAAAGCATAAGGAAAGTGAAGCAGACCACGGTTTTCTTTACCGGTTTTCCATCTTCTCTGCCTCCCATGCAAGCAGGGCGGCTTTTCGTTCCGTGCCCCAGTGGTATTGCCCCAGGATCCCGGTGGAGCGGATCACGCGGTGGCAGGGAATCAGGTAAGCCACCGGGTTGGCCCCAATGGCCGAGCCGACTGCCCGGCCGGCCTGCGGCAGCTGCAGGTGCCGGGCTACCTGGCCGTAAGAAGCAACCTGTCCGCCAGGGATTTTCAGGAGCGTTTCCCAGACTTTTACCTGGAAGGGTGAGCCCTTCAGGTGCAGCCGCAACGGGCCGGCGGCCGGCGCCTGAAACCGGAAAACATCCAGCGCCTGCGCATGCAGGGGATGTTCCTCTTCCCGTACAATCGTTGCCTGGGGAAAACACCGGCGCAGTTCGGCCACTCCGGAAGGCTCATCCGGGCAAAAGGAAAGATGGCAGATCCCCTTATCCGTACTGGCTACGATCACTGCGCCGAACGGTGTATGGCCGAAGCTGTATGCCAGCCGAAGAGAAGCGCCTCCGTTACGGTATTCACCGGGTGTCATGCTTTCTATGCGGATGAAAAGATCGTGCAGCCGGCCGGTACCGGAAAGCCCGGCTTCAAAAGCTGCATCGAACAAGGTGGAAGCACCGGTGTGCAGCAAGGTTTTGGAGTATTGTACCGTTGCAAACTGCAGGAATTTTTTCGGGCTGATACCGGCCCAGTCGGTAAACTTCCGCTGAAAGTGAAACGGGCTCAGGTGAACGCGGGCCGCCACTTCTTCCAGCTTTGGCTGGTTGCGGAATTCGGCTGCCAGGAAACGGATCGCCTCCGCGATGCGCTCATAATCCAGTTG
>DATAGL010000390.1:0-3948 GCA_036263755.1 Chitinophagaceae bacterium
CCTTCTGTCGCCGGTACTGTTGCTGCTGTTTTCCAGCGCAACGGAGAACGTACCTTCTATGACCTCGTCCGTCAGGCGGGTTACGCGGACAAAGCCGGAAGCAATGCCGCGCGGCTGCACTTCCAGGCCATCGGTATAATAAAACGCCCGGAGGTGGGGCAAGGGAATGCGCCCCGTATCCCGGATGCCGGACAGGTGCAAACGGAACCGGTCGAACCGGTGCCCTTCCGCTTGGAGCACCAGCGTGCCGGTGGAAGGCGCCCACTCCCCTTTCGTTTCCTGCCACGGCACCGGCTCGCCCTGCACTTCCAGCACCACAAAGGCGTAGGGCGTGTGCCCCACTTCCTTTGCACAGGAAAGAACCAGCCCGCAAAGCAACAGGCCTGTCATCCCCGCCCGTATGCCCCGCACATACTGCTTCCCGCTTCTTTCACTCCTCAGATCATTCCGCATAAAAAGAAATTAAAGATGAACCGCACGGACCGCCTGCCGGTCCCTAGGGCTCCAGTCCGAGGGCACGCAGCAGTTTATGATAGATCTCCGTATTCTGATACACCCCGGTAAACAGCTGCGCCCCGGGGCCGTAGGCAAATACCGGCACAGGCAGGGCCGTATGGTCGCCGCTGGCAAACTGCCCCCGGATGGTGGCCTTTTCCACCGAGCCGCCCGTCAGCGACAGGCCACCGGTTTCGTGGTCACCGACCACCACCACCAGCGTTTCCCCGTCCGCATCGGCGAACTGGAGGGCACGGCCCACCACCCGGTCGAAATCCAGGAGTTCCTGCACCGCATAGGGCAGGTCATTGGCATGGCCGCCATGATCGATCTGGGCCCCTTCCAGCACCAGCAGGAAGCCGCCGGGTGCCGCCGATAAATGCTGCACGGCTCTGGCGAAAGCGGCCTGCGCCCAGTCGCCCCGGCCTTTGGCCACCGGAAGGGCCGCGCGGGGGTCCATCACCAGCAGCGGCTTGCTGCTGCCCCGGGGAATGCTGTCCAGGGAATGCGCTACCGAGAAAACCTTTTGTAACCGGGGAAGCAGGGTATCTGTAGGGGCCAGGGCGCAGGCGCCAAAGACGAGGTCCACCGGTGCGGCCACCAGGTCGTTGAGGATGGGGCCATACGCACTGCGCTCGCGCTGGTGCGCATAAAAGGCGGCGGGAGTGGCATCCCTCAGGTCGCCGGTAGTGATGATGCCCGTACGCCGGTTCCGCCGCCGCAGCACTTCGGGCAGCAGGGTCAGTTTCTTACCGGTATGGTCCACGCCCACGGACCGGTTGTTTGTTTTCACGCCGGCCGAAAAAGCTGTAGCCCCCGGGGCCGAGTCGGTGATGTAATGGTCGTAGGAGCTGGTCAGGGAGAGCCCCGTATGCCGCAGGTTGTATACGTTCAGCTGCCCCCGGTTGGCTGTATAGCCGGCCTGCCACTGGGCCAGGCCCGTACCGTCGCCGATAAGGAGGATGACGTTCTTGACCGGGCGCGTCGTTCCGTCGGTCCGGAACTTCGGGGTATAGGTTGGGTGCGGGGCCGGGTTCGTATAGGAGCGCAGGGGTAACGTTTTGAGGAAGGCGCTGATCTCCTCCACCGCATCGGTGTTGATGTAGTCCACGCCCAGCTCCATCAGCCCGTACCAGCTGTTCAGGATATCCGGTGCGTTCCAGAAGCGAACCGGCTTTCCCTGCCGGTGGGCGGCCTGTACGAGGGAATCCAGCTTTTTCCGCTCCCCTTCCGGCAGCCGGCCCAGGCCGTTCCAGGAAGTATGCTTCCGGAAATGCTCGCTGTACAGGGCCACGCGCTGCAGTTGTTCCGGTGTATAGCTTTTGGAGAACTCCCCGTCGAACCGGATCCAGGCGGGGTACCGGGAAAACCCGTCCGGCGGCGGGCGGTTCCCGGAAATGACAAAGGAAAGGGAAGCGGCTGAGGTCAGCTCGGGGTATCGGTGCAGCACTTCCACCAGGCGGTCCAGCGTGGGGCCGGCGGCGGTCTTGATATCGATCAGCAGCTGCAGGCGGCGGGCCGTGTCGGCGTACACCCATCCCCCGCCCTGGCGGAGGCATTGCTGCAGGGGGTCGAGGTACAGGGAGTCGAGGGTCCAGCCGCGGGCGAGCCCATCCCGATGGTGCGCCACGAGAAGGCGGCCGCCTTCGAGGAAGATGTCCGCCTCGATGGAACCAACGCCCTGCCGCCAGGCGGCCCGGAAAGGAAAGGGCTGCTCGTAATCGTTGTGCGCATGCACCTGCCCGGTAGTATACACCCGGGGCTGCGCGCCGGCCGTCAGCGACAGGACCAGCAGCAGCAGCAGGAGCCGGCGCCTGCCACACCTCTTCAGAAACACGTATCGTACAGCCTCCATAGCCCGCTAATTTTTCAGGATCACCTCGCGGCGGATCACCCGGTGTTTGTAATCGATGAACTGCACCAGTACCTGCCGGTGCGAAACGGAGAAGGTGGCAAACCCCTGCACCCCGGCGGCATAGCGGCCGATGCCGGGGTAGGGCTGTACGGGCCGGGCTTCGGAGGCCGCCCCGGAAATGAAATGATGGGTCGGTCCCTGCGGCTTGATGTATTCGAGGTGGTGCTCATGGCCGGCCAGGTATACATCCACGCCGTAGCGGGTAAACAGGGGCTCGAGGAATCCGCGCATGTTCTCCGTATCGGGCCGGTCCTTGCGCCAGCCGCCGGTATACAGCGGGTGGTGGCCCACCACGATCTTCCACCGCGCGCCGCTGGAGCGGAGCAATCCCTCCAGCCATTCTTTCTGGAGCGCCACGGCACCGGCCTTATACTTCACGCTGTCGTACGGGTCGCCCCGCAGTTCCTTTTCGATGGGATCGGTATCCAGGAAGAGGAACAGCACCGTATCGCCGTGCAGGAGAAAGGTTTTTGAATAGTAGCGGGCCGGCATCGACCAGCGGCTGCTCACCTGCGAATAGGCCACCTGCGCATCGGGGTTGGAGGCATAGTCGTGATTACCCAGCACGGGGTACCACTTCACGTGCAGCGACTGCGCGGTATAGATCGTTTCAAAAGAGCTGATCCAGTGGTAGTCCTGCGTGCTGGCCACGCCATAGGGATAAAAATTATCGCCGGTGGCCACCACGAAGGAAGCGTCGAGGTCATGGGCGGCCTTGCCCATGCCGGCGGCCACTTCCTTCTGGTAGTTTTCGCCGTTGCGGCCCCAGTCGCCCAGGGCAATGAAGTGCAGGGCACTGTCGGGCTTCTTCAGGGCGGGTATGGAGCCGCCGCGGTAGCCCAGGTCCTCCACCAGGGGCGCCTGGCCCCGGATAACGGGACCGGCCGCCAGCAGGAGCAGGACCACCGCCCAGCGGGCAAAGGGTTGCAAAAAGAGTCGGTGCTGCATCAGTAACCGGGGTTTTGGACCAGGTAGCCGGGCAGGTTGCTGGCACCGTCAATGGCCGTCTGCGGAATGGGGAACACTCTTTTCTTCGGGTCGTTATCGGTCTTTTCCGTCCAGGTGCCTTCGTACTTGCCGAAGCGGATCATGTCGGTACGGCGCAGCAGCTCCCAGTACAGTTCAAAGCCGCGCTCGCGGTACAGCCCGTCCAGGTCCATGCTGTTCAGGGCCGGTGGTGCCGGCGTACGGGCCGTGCGGGCGGCGCGCACGAAGTTCACATCGGCCAGGGCCCCGGCGGCATCCCCATTCTTCCGCAGCCTTGCTTCGGCACGCATCAGGTATACGTCGGCCAGGCGCAGGATCACGATATTGGCTTCGCCGAAATTGCGCCCGCTCTCCGACTTGCGGCTGAACTCATACTTCTCCACCCGGTAGCCCGAAGGATAGTTGCTGCCGGCCGTGGTATAGTCCACCTGCTCGGTAAAGTTCACTTCCAGCGTAGGCCGGTTGCGCGTGTCGTGGTACAGCTTGCCCACCTTCATGCTGCCGTCGGCGCATTTGAGGAACACGCCGTTGCGGCGGATGAGTCCATACTG
>DATAGL010000391.1:0-4116 GCA_036263755.1 Chitinophagaceae bacterium
ATGTACGATGTACGATGTACGATGTACGATGTACGATGTACGATGTACGATGTACGATGTACGATTGACGATGTACGGTGTGCGATGTACGATATATGATGTACGATCGGGCGTATACTGTTTCTACCTGTTTTCCCCTTCGTCATTCTTCAATCGATATTCCTTGTTCGATATTTTTCTTCCAGTACCAGCCTGCTGCCAAACAACCATTGAAGAGTTCCCTAGGCAAATGAATCATCCGGGCTAATATTGCTCCCGGATATATAAAACAGATGAACATGAATTCGCAGGATGTGGCTATTGTTACGATGAGCTGGGCGCGCAACGAGGCAGAGGAACGGGTACTCCGCGATTCGCTTACCGCTCTGGCGGCATTGGAACTACCGGTGTTTATTACCGACCGGGGCTCCGGGGATGCATTTGTGCGCTTTCTGCACGGCCTGCCCCAGTTTACCGTACTGCCGCCGGCGCAGGGCGTCTGGCCGCAAACGAGATCCGGCCTTCAGGCTGCGCAGGCCTCCGGTGTTTCTTACGTTTTTTATACCGAACCGGATAAGGGAGCTTTTTTCCGGAGCCATCTCCGGCCGATGCTGCAGGAAGCCCTTGAAGAGAAACCTACGGGTGTCTTCCTGGCTGCACGGTCCGCCGAAGGATTCAGCACTTTCCCTGCCTTCCAGCAAATGACGGAAACCACCATCAACCGCTGCTGCGCCGAAGTGATCGGAACAACGGCCGACTATGTGTACGGCCCCTTCCTGCTCCACAGCCGGCTCATCCCCTACCTCGCCGGCCTGCCCGCAACCATTGACTGGGGCTGGCGCCCGTACGCTTTTACCATTGCACAGCGCCTGGGGCTGACCGTGCGCGCGCGCACCGGGGATTATTTCTGTCCGGAAGACCAGCGGGAAGACGATGCTGCCGAGCGCCGCTACCGGATGAAACAGCTCAACCAGAACATCGAAGGCCTGCTGCTGGCTGCCGCCGCACCGCTGGAACCGCGATAAATCCGGAGAGCCCGCATGACCGCAGAACGGGCCGAGCTACCTTTGCCTATGCGCTCCTTCTTCTCCCTCCAGCAAAACGGAACCACGGTACAGACCGAGGTGATCGCCGGCCTTTCTTCCTTCCTGGCCACGTCCTACATCATTGTGGTCAACCCCGGCATCCTCAGCCAGGCCGGGCTTCCTTTCAGCGGCGTGCTCACCGCTACGGTGATCGTCTGCTTTCTTTCCTCGCTGATGATGGGACTTTATGCCCGCAACCCGGTTGTGGTGGCACCGGGCATGGGCCTGAATGCCTTTTTTACCTATTCGGCCGTGCTGGGCATGGGCGTTCCCTGGCCCACCGCACTGGGCGCCGTTTTCTGGTCGGGGGTCTTCTTCCTGCTGCTTTCCCTTTTCAACATCCGCACCTATATCGTCCGGGCCATTCCGCGCCCGCTGCGCTACGCCATCGCCGCCGGCATCGGCCTGTTCATAACCCTCATCGGGCTGTCCAACGCCGGGTTTATTGTCAAGGACGAAGCAACGATTGTGGGCCATGCCCGCCTTTCGCCCCCGCTGCTGGTCTTTATCACCGGGCTTCTGCTGACCGCCGTGCTCGTGGTCCGGAACGTCAAAGGCGGCATTCTCCTGGGCATCATTGCCACTACGCTGCTGGCGGCTACCCTGGGACGGTGGTGGGGCGGCACGGAACCGCTGGTAGCCTATAAGGGACTGGTGGCAGCACCCGATTTTTCATTGCTGGGAAAACTGGACTTCACCGGCTCGCTGCAGTTTGCCCTGCTCCCGGTGATCTTTGCTTTTGTGTTCACCGACCTGTTCGACAGCCTGTCCACGCTGGTAGGCCTGTCGGAAGCCGCCAACCTCGTGGACGAGAACGGCGATCCGCGCAACATCAAGCGGGCCCTTGTCACCGATGCCGTTTCTACCACTATAGCAGGGCTCGTGGGCAGCAGCCCGGGCACGGCATATATTGAATCGGCCGTAGGTATCGAGCAGGGCGGCAGGACCGGCCTGACAGCCGTGGTGGCGGCCTTTCTGTTCCTTCCCTTCCTCTTCCTGGCGCCCCTGCTCAGCATGGTGCCCGCGATCGCCACGGCGCCGGCACTCGTACTGGTGGGAGCGTTCATGCTGCGGCCCGTGACCCGCATCCAGTGGATGCAGCTGGACGAAGCCATTCCTGCTTTCCTGGCGCTGGTGCTCATTCCATTTACCTACTCCATCACCCAGGGCATTATCTGGGGTTTCCTGAGCTGGACGGCGATTCAACTGGCGGCCGGGAAAGGAAAAACCCTGTCGCCGGCACTGCTGGCCATAGACGCTTTCTGTATCCTGGCGCTGGTGCTTGAATAACTAATTGCACCAAAAAAGAAAAGGGAAACGACCGGAGCCGCTTCCCTTTTTTATCGTGTTTTTATGTGTGCTCAGGCCAAGGCCGCTTCAGCTTCTTCCTCTACAAGAGAAAGCTGCATTTCTGCGGATTTCACGGTTTTCACAATCCGGGCTGCTACTTTGTAAGGATCGGCGGCGGAGTTGGGCCGACGGTCTTCCAGCCAGCCTTTCCAGCCGCGCTCTACCGTACCGATGGGGATGCGGATGGAGGCGCCGCGGTCGGATACGCCGTATTTAAAATCGGTAATGGCCGCGGTTTCGTGCTTGCCGGTGAGGCGCAGGTGGTTGTCGGGGCCGTATACCTCGATGTGTTCTTTCACTACGGGACGGAAGGCTTCGCAAACCTGCTCGTAGATTTCACGGCTACCGCAGGTGCGGAGCAGCGTATTGGAGAAGTTGGCGTGCATGCCGGAGCCGTTCCAGTCGAGCTCGCCCAGCGGCTTGCAATGCCAGTTGATAGCAATGTTGTATTTCTCCCCGATGCGCTCCAGCAGGTAGCGGGCGATCCACACCTGGTCGCCGGCTTCTTTGGCGCCCTTGGCAAAGACCTGGAATTCCCACTGTCCGGTAGCCACTTCGGCGTTGATGCCTTCCACGTTCAGCCCTGCGTCGAGGCAGGCATCGAGGTGTTCTTCCACCATCTGGCGGCCAAAGGCATTGCGGGCACCCACGGAGCAGTAGTAAGGACCCTGCGGGCGGGGAAAACCGCCTTCGGGGAAGCCCAGGGGCTTCTCGGCTTCGGGATTCCAGAGAAAGTATTCCTGCTCGAAACCAAACCAGAAATCATTGTCGTCGTCCTCAATCATCGCCCGGCCGTTGCTCGGGTGCGGGGTCCCATCGGGGCTCAGCACTTCGCACATCACCAGGTAGCCGTTGCGGCGCTGGGGGTCCTTCACGATATAGACCGGTTTCAGCAAACAGTCGGATGAACCGCCGGGTGCCTGCTCGGTAGAGGACCCGTCGAAGCACCACATCGGGCAGTCTTCCAGGAGGCCGGAGAAATTGCGTTCGATCTTTGTTTTGCTGCGGAGGCTTTGGATGGGCTTGTAGCCGTCCAGCCAGATGTACTCTAATTTGGCGACAGACATATGACTTGATATTACGTTAAAAATTAATTAGTAGATTTTCCAGGTAAATTCCTTCAAAAGCGCGCTTTCCGGATCAAACAAAAAGGTATTGCCCTTAACCCTACTCCTTTTACAGCGAAGAATATCGGGCAATACCGGGAAGATGTCGTTACGATCTCGATTGCTAAAATAAATAATTTAATAATCCAGACGAATATAATTTTATTATATGTGTATAATCTGGAGGGAAATTACACTAAGAATTAAACTAAAATATTTCACTTAAGAGGATATAACGGCAGCATGCAGCTGATCCCCCATTCAATTCCAGGTTTGATTCATATTACTATTAAATATCATTAAATGGAATGAAACCCTTGAAAAGCTTTGAATAGATCAGGTATGGGCAGCAATTACTTCATCGTAAAAACCTGCCTTAGGGGTTCCGGAGCGCCATGTGTTAGGGCGCTGTTCGATTGCGGAAAGACTGCCTTCGGTGCGCAGCATTCCGGCTTCTGCCTGCAAACCCTTTTCCTTTTGTTTGGGCTTCCTACGCCCGTACTCCGCAGCTACCCCGTTCATTTTTGAAAAAGGCGGAGTATATCCGAAGGAAGGGCGAAGAATGGAGAGGTACTGCCTGCGGTCCGGAGGAGACT
>DATAGL010000392.1:0-3925 GCA_036263755.1 Chitinophagaceae bacterium
CGCCAACCCGTGGAGGTACACGCCCAGCAGGGCAGCCTGATCGGGTGGGTAGCCCTGGGCCAGCAGGGCGGTCAGCATCCCTGTAAGTACATCGCCCGAACCGCCCTTGGCCATTCCCGGATTTCCTGTAGCATTGAAGTACCTGCGCCCGTCGGGCAGCAGGATGGCAGTATGATGGCCCTTTAAAATAATGATCACATTTCGCTGTGCTGCCAGTTCCGCAGCCTGCTGCAGCCGGGCAAAATCATCAGCTGACTCACCTGCCAGCCGCCGGAACTCTCCCGGATGGGGTGTAAGGAGGGAAAGGGGAGGGACAGCCGCCCACAACCCGGGGGAATGAGCCAGTGCGTTCAAGGCATCCGCATCCAATACGACCGGGCCCCGGGCTGATGTCAGCAGGTTGCCCACGAATGCCACCGTTTCTGGATCGGTACCCAGACCCGGACCTATGCCCATGGCAGTGAACCGCTCCAGATGGTCAGGGGTATGCTCCAGGCGATCGGGCCCTCCGGTCAACACCATGGCTTCGGGCAGCCCCGATTGCAGGATGGCATATCCGCATTCAGGGACCAGGGCAGTAACGAGGCCGGCACCGGAGCGGGCGCAGGCTCGGGCCGCCATTAATGCTGCACCGATCATGCCTTTGCGCCCGGCAACAATAAGGGCATGGCCAAAATGACCTTTATGTGCATGAAGCTCCCGAGTCCTGAAGAGGGAACGGACGAATTCCGGGGTCACCAGAAAACGGGAGGGAAGGGGGTTGGGAAGAAAAGAGGAATGCAAGCCAATATCCAGCACATGGACCCTGCCGGTGTAAGGCGCATTTTCGGCAAGAAGGAAGGCCATTTTCTGAATTTGGAAAGTGAGCGTATGGGCTGCCCGGAAAACGGTATTTCCTCTGGAAGATTGCTCCAGGAACAGTCCGCTGGGAACATCAATGGCCACCCGGGTACCCGGAGCCTGGTTGAGATGGTCCACTAATATAGCGGCCAGGCCTTCAAGCGGGCGCTGTAAACCGGATCCGAATAAGGCATCCAGAATGACCGTGCCCGGTTCAATGGGCGGCAGTTGTTCCGCAGATTGGATATAGTGAAGATCAACCGGCAGTTCATGGAGCCGTTGCAGGTTGGCCTGGAAATCCGCAGTTCCCATTTTGCCGAACTCCAGGATGAATACTTCAGCCTGGATCCCCTGCTGAATGAGCTGCCGGGCAATGGCCAGCCCGTCTCCGCCATTGTTTCCTTTACCGCAAAAAATGGAATACGGAACTCCTGCACCGGTAAAGGATAAAAGCCACCGGGTACAGGCAGTGGCTGCCCTTTCCATTAGGTCAACGGAAGTTACCGGTTCCTGTTGAATGGTATATCGGTCCCATTCCCTGATTTGTGCAGCGGTTAACAGGTTCACTTCATTTATTCTTTTGGTCCCTGACCCCCTTCTTCCAGGGTAGCCGATCCGTCTCTGCCGTAAGGTCCGAAAAAATTGTACAGTTTACGCGCTGTCTGGTAAATGCTGCTGTTGAACCGGTTGCCCAGGATGATGACCGTAGCCCTTTCTTCGGTCAGCCGGCCAAAAGCCGCATTGAACCCGTGCCACCGGCCGTTATGGTAAATGGCTTTCTTTCCGTTGGGCAGGTTGAGCAGCCGCCAGCCCAGGCCGTAATTGTGCTCCGAAGGGCGCTCGTTGCTGTACGGAGTAAAGGCGCTGTCCAGCATTTGCTGGTTCAAAAGCTCGCCGGAATACAAGGCCTGGTCCCACTTCAGCAGGTCCCGGGGGGTGGAAAAAATATTCTTGTCACCGTAGGTGCCTTCGAAATAATCCATAGGCCAGAGGCCTCCACCGGCATTAAACGACATAACGCTGCGTGCCGTGTCGGCCATCGTAAATACATAGGTATGGCTCATGCCCAACGGTTCAAAATAGGTATCCTTCATGTACTCCGGGTAGGTTTGCCCGGTTACCTTTTCGAGGATCAGGGCCAGAAGTACATAGTTTGTATTACAGTATTGAAACCGGGTGTTCGGGCGGAAGGCGCGCGGAGGCTGCTGGGTCAGCAGGGCATTGAGCACATCGGTATTGGTAATGTACACTTTCTTCTTCCGCAGCTCTTCTTCCAGAAAATAAAGGTAGTTCGGAAGACCGCTACGGTGGTTCAGCAGGAGCTGAACATTGACATCCGGATAAGGAAAGCCGGGAAAAAATTCCTGCAGCGGGGCGTCGAGGCGGAGCTTGCCCTCTTGTGCCAGCCGCATTATAGCCACACCGGTAAAGGTTTTACTGGTTGATGCGATCTGCAGCGGCGTTTCGGCCAGGAGGCTGTCCTTTGTGCGGAAGTCGCGGAACCCCTTGTAATTTTCGTAAACAATCACTCCGTTCTTTGCTACCAGGATGCCTCCGTTAAAGGAGCCGCGCAGCAGGGAGGATTCGAGAAACTGGGCCACCGGAGTGTGGTACCTCCGGTATTCTTCTGTTTTGGTAGGGTCGGTGTGTGTGCCATGAGGGATAGAGTCATGGATTGATGCTGCTTTCGTCCCTCCTTTTGATTCGCAACCCGTTATACATAAGACGAAGCCTGCATAAAGAAAGAGTGTTCTCAATGTTTGGATTTTTACAAAGGTATGTCCGATCGTTTTTCATTGGGTGGAATCCACAAAAACAAATCCAATTTGGTCATCTGTAAGGCTAAAAAAAATTATTATCCGATCTTTGCGGCCATGCAAGCAAAAACGACCAGTTACCCGAAGGACAAAATCAAAGTCCTGCTGCTCGAAAATATCAGCGACGGCGCCGTTCAGAACTTCAAGCGCGCCGGTTACACCCAGGTAGAGAAACTCACCAAGGCCCTTCCGGAAGATGAACTCATTGCTGCCGTCCGGAATACACATATCCTGGGTATCCGCTCCAAAACGCAGGTCACGTCGAATGTATTGCAGCAGGCCGAAAAACTTCAGGCCATCGGCTGCTTCTGCATCGGAGTAAATCAGGTGAACCTGGGTGCGGCCACTGAAAACGGCGTGGCCGTTTTCAATGCGCCGTATTCCAACACACGTTCCGTGGCGGAGCTGGTCATGGCGGCGGCGATTATGCTGATCCGTAAGATTCCGGACAAGAATGCGGCGGCACACCGGGGCATCTGGATGAAAGATGCCAAGGGAAGCTATGAACTACGGGGAAAGACCCTGGGCATCATCGGCTACGGGAACATTGGCTCGCAGGTCAGCGTGCTGGCTGAAGCACTGGGCATGAAGGTGCTGTTTTATGATGTGGAAACAAAGCTGCCGCTGGGCAATGCCGTAGACAGTAAAAGCCTTAAAGAGCTGATGAGCCGCGCCGATGTCATTACCTTGCATGTACCGGAAACAGCTCAGACAAAGAACCTGATCAACAAATCCAATCTTAAATATTGTAAGAAAGGCGCTATCATCATCAACTATGCGCGTGGTGAAGTGATGGACCTGGATGCGCTGCGCAAGGCCATCCTCGAGGGTCAGGTAGGCGGCGCGGCCGTGGATGTGTTCCCGGTAGAGCCCGAGAAAAACGGCGACCTATTCCAAAGTCCCCTGCAGGACCTGCCCAACGTAATCCTTACCCCGCACATCGGCGGCTCCACGGAAGAAGCGCAGCAGAACATCGGGGAAGATGTGTCCATCAAACTGCTAAACTACCTGGAGCGGGGCATTACGTTCGGATCGCATACGGTTCCGGCGCTTTCCCTGCCGCCCCAGGAAGGTGCGCACCGGATCCTTCATATCCATAAAAACGTACCGGGCGTGCTTTCCGACATCAACGGACAGCTGTCTAAGTATAAGATCAATATCGTAGGACAATACCTGAAGACCAATGAGCAAATCGGCTATGTGGTAGTGGATGTAGACAAGCAGCTCTCGCGGACGGCTACCGGCCTTCTGCGGGAAGTGCCCAATAC
>DATAGL010000393.1:0-8033 GCA_036263755.1 Chitinophagaceae bacterium
GCCTGCACTTCGGGCCGGTCGTGCAGGAAGTGGACCACCGAATGCAAACCCCGCTCCTGCACGAAAGAGCGGACCTTCTTTTCATAGCCGTCTCCCTTGCCGATGACCACCAGCGGAATGCCCAGGTCTTTTACGCTTTCCAGGGCGGCGCATACACCCAGCAGGTTCTTCCGTTCAATGATGGAACCTACCGAAAGAAAAAAGGTTTCCGGCAACCGGTACCGGGAACGGATCTCCCCTTTTGTTATTTCATCCACCGGCACACTGAATGCGGGATCGCAGCTTTGGTAACATACATCAATCCTGTTTTCAGGAATGCCGTAAAACCGGATGACGTCTTCCTTTGTTTGCCGGCTGATGGCAATGATGCGGTCGGCGTACGTACAGGCATACCGGAATTTGCGCCGGTATATGGCCCGGTCGATGGCAGAAAACTGGTCCGGATATCGTTCGAAGATGAGATCGTGGATCGTTACCACCGAACGGATTCCGGTGCGGCCGATGCCCGAAGGAATCTCATGGCTTAACCCATGATAGAGGTCGATGCCGAGGCGCTGCAGGTCGTTCTTTACCCAAGAGCTGCGCCAGGCGGATGACAGCTTCCGTTGCAGGAGCGTCTGCGGCTGAATTTCGGTGACCGGCCCCTCCGGCTGGAACCGGATCCGGCGGGCAGGCTTCGGATTGAACAGGTAATACTGATGTTCGGGGAACTGCGCCGCCAGCCCGCTGATAAGCGTGCGGCTGTAGTTTCCCAGCCCTGTGCTGTTGTGAAAGGCCCGCTTGGCGTCAAACCCGATACGCATAAACATGATTCCGCCGGCAAAGTAATGAACAAAGCCCATTCCCGCTGTAAATGGAAGCATTGGTTTACTTTCGCAAAAATTTCTACGGCAAATGAAACTGAAAGAATCAGTACAACAGGCCTGGTTGAACCGTGAAATGCTCACGTACCAAGCCATCCAGAACGACGTGCGGGCGGTGATCGAGGAAGTGGACAAAGGAAGGCTGCGGGTGGCCGAAACCACAGAGAACGGCTGGCAGGTAAATGAATGGGTGAAACAGGCGATCCTCCTGTATTTCTCCATTCAGCCGATGCAAACCTGGGATGTAGCGCCTTTTGAATTTTACGATAAAATGCTGCTAAAGAAGAATTATAAAGAACTGGGCGTACGTGCCGTTCCTCATGCTGTAGCCCGCTACGGTGCTTACCTGGCGAAGAACGTGGTACTGATGCCTTCCTATGTAAACATCGGTGCCTACGTGGACGAAGGCACGATGGTAGATACCTGGGCCACGGTGGGTTCCTGCGCCCAGATCGGCAAGAACGTGCACCTCAGCGGCGGCGTAGGCATCGGTGGCGTTCTGGAACCCCTGCAGGCCAGCCCGGTTATCGTGGAGGACGGCTGCTTTATCGGTTCGCGCTGTATTGTCGTGGAAGGCGTGCGCGTGGAGCGGGAAGCCGTACTGGGTGCCAATGTGGTCCTCACCCAGAGCACCAAGATCATTGATGTCAGCGGTGACCAGCCGAAGGAATATAAAGGCGTTGTACCGGCACGGTCGGTAGTGATCCCCGGATCCTACAAAAAGCAGTTCCCGGCCGGGGAGTATTCGGTTTCCTGCGCCCTGATCATCGGTCAGCGCAAACCCAGCACCGACCTGAAAACAAGCCTGAACGATGCCCTGCGCGATTTCAATGTGGCGGTATAAATCATTCACTGATCAGCATCCCGCCCGCCGGCGGGATTTTTTTTACCCTTTTTATGACCCAAGCAGCTCCATCCAACAAACTTCCCCTTGCCGGTTTTCTCATTGCCCTCCTGGGTGCGGTCCTGTTTTCCACGAAAGCCATCATCGTTAAGGTGGCCTTTGCCCGGGTACAGGTGGATGCGCTGACCCTGCTGGCCATCCGCATGCTCTTTTCCCTACCGTTTTATGCAGCTACTGCCGTATTTGCCGTGCGCAGTGAAGGCAATGTGGCCCTGACGGCAAAGCAGTGGTTTACGGTGATCTTCCTGGGACTCTTCGGGTATTACCTTTCTTCCCTTTTTGATTTTCTCGGACTTCAGTATATATCGGCCGGCCTGGAGCGGCTCATCCTGTTCCTGTATCCAACATTCGCAGTGCTGATCAATACTTTTGTTTTCAAGCAAAAGCTTTACCGGCGCCAGCTCATCGCCCTGGCGCTTACCTATGCGGGGATTGCGTTTGCCTTTGTGGCCGAACTCCGTCTCGATACCAGCAACTCGAATTTTTACTGGGGGTCCTTCCTGATCTTTTTATGCTCGATCACCTTTGCGGTATACATTGCCGGCAGCGGGAGAATGATCCCTAAGATCGGTGCCAACCGGTTTACCGCTTATGCCCTGCTTTCTTCCACAGCAGGCGTACTGACCCATTATGCCGTGGCAGGCAACCCTGGCGTATTGCAGCAGGGGGTGGAACTTTGGGGCTACGGACTGGGACTGGCCATTTTTGCTACCGTGATTCCCACCTTCCTCATCTCGAATGCCATGAAGAAAATAGGGTCGAACAATGTGGCCATTATCTCCAGCATCGGACCCGTTTCCACCATCATACAGGCTTACCTGGTACTTGGAGAACCCATCCTTGCAGCCCAGATTGTTGGGACCGTATTGGTGCTTGCCGGGGTATTGATGCTGGGCTGGAAAAAAAGTTGAGGGTATTTTGATTTTTGAAACAATCCAAATTCTATATTTGCACTCCCCAAACGGGATGCCCAGGTGGCGAAATTGGTAGACGCACCGTCTTCAGGTGGCGGCGCCGCGAGGTGTGCTGGTTCGAATCCAGTCCTGGGCACTGGAAAGCCTTGTAAGTACCGACTTACAAGGCTTTTTTTATGCTGCAGGCCAAAGCATCCATTTCTTCCCTTTCTCCTGCAAGATGAATTTGCAGAAAGATCCCAACCAAAAAGACCGCATTGTACCGTCTATTCTATAGTGAACAACAGCCCTTCTGCATATGCAGGGAAAGACCAGTATACAGGCAGCGTGTTGTACAACGTTCCATGTCTGAAGATTCTGATTGCAGCTTGGACGGTCACCATTCGACAGCTCCAAGGTTGCAGCCGTTCAACAGAAGCCGGAAACGTGCAATACACTATTCAGGTGCTGCCGTATGACAGCAGGATGTCCTGAACGCGTCAACAATATATAAGGCAGATTTTTTGCTGCTCCTGAAGTGATGAAAGGTCAGGCTACTTTTTTTTCCGGTACCAGCAACCTGGTGACGCCACTAAAACAGTCGGAATACCCGGTAGCATATGCAGGTGCCAGCCGGCTAACCTATTATGCTTCCCTGTTTACATCAGTCGAGATCAATGCCACCTTTTACAAGCTGCCCCAAATGGCTACGGTAGAAAAATGGGGAAAGAGTGTGCCTGAAAGCTTCCGTTTTACCTTCAAGGTGCCCAAAGCGGTAACACACGCAAAGGACCTGCAGTTCTCATCCGGGGAACTGGAGTTGTTCGCCGAAACCGTGGCCCGCGCAGGCGATAAAAAAGGCTGCCTGCTGGTGCAGCTGCCGCCTAAACTTAGCCGCGATCATGAAGAAGAACTGGCCGGACTGCTGGAGTGCCTGAGTGAAAATGCCCGCGGTTGGAATATCGCCGTGGAGTTCCGTCATCCCTCCTGGTATGACCGGGCGGTTTACCGGATGCTGCAAGGGTTCGGTGCCATCCGGGTGGAGCACGACATGCCCCGATCAGCAACGCCGAAAACGGAAACCGGCGACCGCCGGGTGTACCTGCGCTTTCACGGACCGGAGGGCACCTACCGGGGCAGTTACGAGGACCCGGTACTTTCCGGACATGCAAAACGGATCGCGGGTTGGATAAAGGACGGGAAGGAGGTATATGCTTATTTCAACAATACGGCAGGTGATGCATTAGGCAACCTGCAGACTTTGAACAGAATGGTACACGAACTCCTGCCCTGAACCTGTTTCAACAGCGAATGAAAGCTTTTGCTTTTAAGCCGCAAAAACGCTTTTTGCACACGGGACTGAATTTATTTTTCACTATTGCAGCAGCAAACCTTTGGTGTCCTGTATGAATGGAATCAGTCCTTTACATACTGATTAAGGTTTTCTCTCCTAACTGCAACAGAACCTCCGAAAGCTTTTGCTATCAGGATTGAGGGTTGTTTTTAAGCGTGATCTTATATATATCCGTTCTCCGGTCCTTCAGGTTCCGGACGGCGCCGAAGCTGTGCAGCTCTTTCAGCAGGTCGACATCCACATCGGCGATCAGGGTGGTTTCGGTATTGGGCGTGGCTTCCGCTTTTATACCGTTACTGGGAAAAGAAAAGTCAGAAGGGGTAAACACCGCCGACTGCGCATACTGAATATCCATGTTGTGGACTTTGGGCAGGTTGCCTACACTCCCGGCGATGGCCACGTAGCATTCGTTCTCGATGGCACGGGCCTGTGCACAACTGCGCACACGGGTATACCCGTTCTGGGTGTCTGTCATAAAGGGGACAAAAAGGATCTGCATGCCCTGTTCGGCCAGCAGCCGCGGCAGTTCCGGGAACTCCACATCATAACAAATGAGGATCCCGATTTTACCGCAATCCGTATCAAAAGTGGCAATGGAATTTCCGCCGACCATGCCCCAGGCACTTTTTTCGCCCGGTGTCAGGTGGATCTTTTCATACATCTCGTAAGTGCCGTCGCGGCGGCAGAGGAAGCCCACATTATGCAGGGAGCCGTTTTCCAGGTAAGGCATACTCCCTGTGATTATATTGATGTTGTAGCTGATGGCATACTCCATGAACTTATCCCGTAAAGGAATAGTGCACTTGGCAATTTCCCGCATGGCCTCCGCCCCGCTTAAATGATTATACGCCGTCATCAGCGGCGCATTGAACAGCTCGGGGAACATAACAAAATCGCTCTGGTAGTCACTCACCACATCTACGAAAAATTCAATCTGCTCGCAGAGGGATTCCAGATTCGGGAAAGGCCGCATCTGCCACTGGACCAGCCCCAGCCGGATGATTGATTTTTTCGAATTGATATGCGCTGCTTCCTCGTTGTAGTAGATATTGTTCCATTCCAGCAGGGAAGCATATTCGAGGGATTCGGTATCCCCTCTTAAATAACCCTTCAGTATTTTTTTCACATGGAAATCATTCGCCAGCTGGAAAGACAGGGTGGGATCGTGAATTTCCTTTCCCTTTACTTTATCCAGATATTCTTTCGGCGACATCCGGTCGGCATAGTTCTTATACTGCGGTATGCGGCCGCCGGCTACGATGGCCCGAAGGTTGAGCCGTTCACAGATTTCTTTCCGGGCATCATAGAGTCTCCGGCCGATCCGCATGCCGCGGTAATCGGGATGTACAAAGAAATCGATCCCGTACAGCACATCCCCTTTAGGGTTATGCGTGGAAAATGTATAGTTGCCGGTTATCTGGGCATAGGTATGGTTGTCACCGAATTTCTCATAAACGACGATCAGGGAAAGAGCACAACCCGCTATGGCGCCATTTACCACCAGACAGATCTGGCCTTCCGGGAAAATTTCGATCAGTTTCCGGATGTTTTCTTCACTCCAAAAAGAAGCTCCTTCCCAATCAGCATACGCTTCTTCCATGGATGCCCGTAAACCGAGGTAGTCATCCTTGGTCAGCGTTCTTAACTCAATCTTCAGATCTTCATTTTTCATTTCCATATACCTGCAATTTACTCCCTCTCCACTATACTCATTCGTTAAAGGCCGGGACCGGGTCGGCCTTTCGCCGGAGTATTGATAAGAAATGCATTTTATTTTACCTGTTTTTACCCCTATCCTGGACTGCCATTGCCGGGCTCCGCTGAAAAATCTGGCTGAATTAAAGAACCGTTCTACATGCAGGTTTCGTTTAACCCTCAGTATAGGTCAGGTTCCCGTCTATGATCCTGGCCGGGGCGGTAAAAGGATGTTCCTTCGATTTGCCCGCTTCCAGTATATGCAACACCTTCCAGCCCTGCACCTTCAGGTAGTCGGAAATCATCGACCGGTGGCAACGCCACCAGACCGCCTCCGAACACATATAAGCAGTACGGTATTGCACAGCTATCTCCTGCAACCCGTGAACGGCAACCCGGAAAGCTTCCGTTTCCATATAGTCGGCATAACCGCGAAACGAGGGATTGCGCCATCCGGTATTCTTCGTATTCATTACCGCATTCCTGCGGCCGCCCAGTCCGGGGAAATGTTGATACCGGATCCCATGAACGGGTAAAGAGGCCATGAGCTGGTCCTGGTCAAAATGCGGGTATTTCCGGGATCCGGGAAGGCTTCGTACATCGGCGATCAGTTTAATGCCGAATGCATGAAGCATTTCCAGGAACGCATCCCATGGTTTGTTGGAATGACCGATTGTGTAAATAAATAGCCCTGTATTCATTCGACCGTATTTCTTGATCCTGTATGGATGAGGTTCTCCAGCACATCCATTCTTTTAAAAAATTTTTTATGAATTGAACCAACAGTCTCCCATAACGACCTCTTCAGTACTATATCCTTTTACATCAAATGATACAATGCCCGGAGGACAAAACATTGTTCATTGATATATAATGAACGACAGGCTCCATGTAAGCAAGCCTTTCCCTGCATGTTTGGTTCAACTCCTATACCCATTGATCTATCGCTTCTTTCCCGATGCCGGGCCGGAACATGAATGTATCATTCAGGACCCAGCGCCGTTCCAGGCTGTGAAAGCCACTAACGTGATTTGTCCGCCATCATTCCGCAGAAATCGTTGACCTGGTTCATGTATCTCCCCTACCCTCTTTAAAATACATGCCAGCTGGGGTGCTTTCCCGCAAAAATTTTTGTTGATGGGGTTGATTGGGTTCCGCTCTGGCGACGGCTGTTCGTTAGATTTGCCCTTATTCATGGAAAACCTGCTGCTGAAAAAACAGGCATCCGCCTGAACCTTAAAGAAAGGTCTTGTTTTGGCATTTTCGATCCTGCCTGAAAGCAAAGTGATGCGGCATGATCACATGTTTACCCTGATCCTGAAGCATTCCCGATACCTCTATGCTTTATACGTCAGGCTACAACCATAAGTAAAAAATGAAAGAGGGAGGCCGTTTCAGTCAGTCAGTGGTTCGGGCATAAACCGGTCCGGTTGCTGCGATTGTTGTTCATTGTAGTTGTTACCGTACAGGTCCGGGAAGGTCTCGGTCCCAATTCGATCCGTAAGCTGTTCACGAGGAAATAAAAAACTCCCTGCGAACAGAGAGCTTTCTGCGCGACAGCGCATGCAGGGAGCAACAAGACTTAAAGAGCTTGCTTCAATTCTTTACTGATGGCCTCGGTAGTGCACCGCACGACTGCCTTTGCTTCTTCGTTGGGCAAGTCCCGGGGATGCTTTAACCCTTCCTCGAGGTTGATCACCAATTGATCGCCGGGATGAATGTACGGTATACCGCTGTCCACATACCGGATTTGGCAGGATAAATCGAGGTTTTGCTTGCGCACGCTGATCAGGGCACAATAGGTCTTATCATTCAATTGAATATCGATGTTCACAAGTCTTACCATCACGTTGAATTAAGTCTACTAAGCTAGCAAAATTTAATAGCCAGAAGCAGGCCTATTTGTACACAAGATCGGTTACAGGCGGACAGAATTCAGGGCAGACATTCATGTGGATAACAGCCGGATACCCTATAGTCACCGGCAGATACGGATCAGGGGAGGCGTGGTGTCACCAAACTTCCACAGCCAGCGTACCATTTATGCCTGAGTACACAGGGAAGTGAACTTTGCTGCCTGATTAATGTGCTTCACATGCTATTTCAACAGGCGGACACAACAGCCCGGTTCAATTTGTTTAACCGGTAAACGGTACCCTACAAATGATGGTTTTATATGAAAACCGGTACCAAGTTGCCTGCAAATGCATATAGAACCGCCGGTCCCCCAAAGCGGCAAGCGAACAGAATTAGTCGTACCTTAAATGGAAAGCAAAGGGATCATGAAAAAGCTGTTTTTTGCCCTGTTGACCCTGTCTTTCGTG
>DATAGL010000394.1:0-6588 GCA_036263755.1 Chitinophagaceae bacterium
ACAGGCTGCGGACGGGCATTACCGTCGCCATCATTGCCTTCGGCATCATGGCGCTCATCGGTATCGTTACGGCGATATCGGCCATGAACCAGAAGCTCATGGAAAGCTTTTCCACCATGGGGGCCAACGGGTTTACCATCCGGTTCAAGGAGCGCAACATCCGATTCGGCAACGGCGGATCGGACGTAAAGCTTAGCCGCAAGGAGCAGAAGCGGGAACGAAAATCGAGTCTCGGCAAACCCATCACCGAAGACGAGGCCGAAGCTTTCCTGCACCAGTACACGTTCCCCGCCACTGTTTCGCTGTCCACCATGGCCACGCGGAATGCCACCGTACAGTACAGCTCCTGGAAAACCTCGCCCAATGTCATGCTGTTCGGTACCGACGAGCATTACCTGCAGCTCAACGGTTTTTCCCTGTACGCCGGCCGCAACCTGAACCCGCGGGATGTTTCCTCGGGTGGTTATTACTGCCTGCTCGGGTTTGACGTGGCGAAGCGCCTGTTCAAGACCGGCCCGGAAAAAGCGGTGGGACAGCTGGTGCGGGTGAACGGCATTCCCTACCGGGTGGTGGGTGTGCTGGCGGCCCGCGGCTCCACCCTGGGCTTTTCACGGGACAACCTCGTACTGACGGGTTACCGCAACGCGCGGCGGGCCTTCAATAATTCCGGTTCCTTTATGATCGGGGTACTGACGAACGACCTGCTGCAGGTGGACGATGCTACCGGCGAAGCCGAAGGTTCGTTCCGGGCCATCCGCAAACTGAATATTACCGAAGGCAGCAACTTCGTCATCGACCGCAGCGATTCGGTGGCGGAGAAAGCCATGAACAGCCTGGGTTTCCTGACGGCCGCGGTGCTGATCATCGGGATCATTACGCTCATCGGTGCGGGTATCGGACTGATGAACATCATGCTGGTATCGGTAACGGAACGCACGAAGGAAGTGGGACTGATCAAAGCCATCGGCGGCAAGAGCAGCGCTGTGCGCATGCAGTTCCTGATCGAGTCGGTGATCATCTCGGTGCTGGGCGCGCTGTTCGGAATTGTTCTGGGCGTGGGTGTGGGCAACCTGTTTTCCCTCGTACTCAGCACGGGTTTTGTGGTACCCTGGAATTGGGTGTTATATGGTGTGGTGATCTGTTCGCTGGTCGGACTGGCGGCCGGTCTGTACCCCGCCTGGAAGGCAGGACGGCTTAATCCGATCGAGGCTTTGCGTTATGAATGAACGAATTATCAACATCAGCGCGGGCCTGCGCGCTTTTTTGAAAGGATATCCCTATCTTGAAAAAGATTCTCCATAGGCCTTTGTAAAACTGCAGCCCGGTAAAAAAATGCAACAGGGTTAAAACATTGAATCTTTTTTTTCATTAGAATTGTGCACTTGAAAAATTATTAACTCAATCTTAGAATTCTCAAACACTAAAAATTACAATCATGGCAGAGAACAGACCGACTGCAACAACCACATCCACCGCTACCAAGGCGACCTCCGTTCAGCCCAAGAAAAGCTCGAACCTGATTTCGTGGATCGCCCCGATTTTATGCATCGTTGTTGGTTATTGCATTTGGAGATTCGTAATGGGTGATCCGAGCGGATTTAAGCAGCCGGATCCTGCGGGTGGCTTCTGGCCGCACCACAAAGGACCCAAGGGCGCTTTCAATGGTATTTACGAGGGAGGCATCATCGTTCCGCTGCTGATCGGTCTGCTGCTGATGGTGGTTGCGTTTTCGATTGAGCGCTTCATGACTATTAACAAAGCCCTCGGTAAAGGCTCCATCGCCGAGTTCATCCGTAAGGTACAATACCACCTGGCCAACCGCAACGTAGACGCTGCCCTGGCTGAGTGCGACAAGCAGCGCGGTTCCGTAGCCAACGTTATGAAGGCTGGTCTGCGTCGCTACAAGGAAATGATCAACAACACTGAACTGGACACCGAGCAGAAAGTGATCTCCATCCAGAAAGAAGTGGAAGAAGCTACGGCCCTCGAACTGCCGATGCTGCAGAAGAACCTCGTGTTCCTGTCCACGATCGTGTCGCTGGGTACCCTGGTAGCCCTGCTGGGAACGGTACTGGGTATGATCCGCTCCTTTGCTGCCCTGGGTGAAGAAGGTGGTGGCGGTGCCGCAGCCGACCTGGCCGTAGGTATCTCCGAAGCCCTGTACAATACCGCTCTTGGTATCGGTACGTCGGCCCTGTCGCTGGTAATGTATAACATCTTTACTACGAAGATCGACTCCATCACCTACGGCATCGACGAGTCCGGCTTCACTTTAACACAGTCTTTCGCTTCCCTGTACAAATAAGGGAAGGATTTTTATGGAACTTTGAGAGGCCTGCATCTCATTCTAAATTTTTTCAAACATGCCGAGTGTTAAAATACCGAAGAAAAGCACGGCGAACGACATGACCCCCTTCGTGGACATCGCGTTCCTGATCCTTTCCTTCTTTATCATGGCGACGAAAATGAAGCCGCCGGAACCCGTAGAGATCACCACCCCCAACTCCGTGGCTACGGAAACGCTGCCCGAGAACGATGCGGTGATGGTCCTTATGGACAACAAGAACCGGGTGTTCTTTACCATGCTCGCCGATAACGACCCGGAAGCGAAGAAAAGCGTGATCTCGAACCTCAACACGACCCGCAACCTGGGTCTGACGGAGGCTGAGATGAACAACTTCGTACGCAACCCGTTCGTAGGGGTTCCGTTCACGCAGCTGAAGGGCCTGCTGTCCAAGCCTATCGACCAGCAGAAGGATGTAGCCCAACCCGGTATCCCGGTGGACTCTGCCAACAACGAGCTGGTGTTCTGGATCCGTGATGCCGTTACTGCCATGTCGGGCCGGAAACTGAACTACCTCATCCGTGGCGACAACGGGGCAAAATACCCGGCGTTCAAGAACGTGTTGGATGCCTTCAAGAAAAACGAGATCTTTAAGTTCCAGCTGGTGACCGCACCGGAGGATGCTCCTTCCGGAACGGAACTCTGGCGCGAGCGCAACCAGGCCACGGCCGCCAAGTAAACCGATTCAATCATTTAAAAACAAACCCATATGGCTTCATTAGATACCGGTGGTGGCGATAGTGGCCACAAGAAAGGCCCAGGGGTCAAGAAGCAGAAAAGGCAGTCCACCCTGGTGGACATGACCCCGATGGTGGATCTCGGCTTCCTGCTGATCACCTTCTTTATCTTTACCTCGACCATGAGCTCGCCCTCCTCCATGGACCTGTTCGTGCCGAAGGATACCGATAAAAAGGAAGAGCTGAACAAGGCAAAGGAATCGGGTGCCCTGACCATTATCCTGGGTAAGGACAACCAGGTGTATTACTACGAAGGGCAGCTGGCTACGGATGCCAGCAACTTCAAGTCGACCAATTTCAAAGGGGTTCGGGACGTGATCATCAATAAAAAGAGGACCACGAACGAAGAAGACCTGGTAATTGTGATCAAGCCGACCGACGAGGCCACGTACAAGAATACGGTGGACATCCTCGACGAAATGGCGATCAGCAAGGTCAAGCGTTATGCCCTGGTGAACATTCTTGAAATTGAGAAACAGCTGGTGGCTAAAACGCAGGGAGCTTAATATGCCTTCCGGGCATATGGAAACCGCGTTGCAGTGCATCTAAATTCAAACTAAGATCATGGAAGCAAATAAGATTCTAAAGGCCGACATCCTGGATATCCTCTTCGAGGACCGGAATAAGGCTTATGGCGCCTATGAGCTGCGGAAGACGTACCAGAAGCGGATCGTGCTGGCCCTGGCCATCACCATGGGGCTGATCGCCTTCGCACTCGGTGCCTCCTTCCTGGCCAACCAGCTGCAGGACAACTCTGCCGCCAAGCTGGAAGTGCAGGACATCGTGCTGGAGAACATCCAGCAGGAAGAACCCGAAGAGGAACCCCCGCCGCCACCTCCGCCACCGGAAGTGGAACCCCCTAAAGTGGAACTGACCAAATTCACGCCTCCCGAAATCGTTCCCGATGAAGAGGTGAAGAAAGAAGACGTTCCGCCGGTAGTGGAAGAGCTTGAGGATACAAAAATCGATATCGTTACCCAGGAAGGTGAAAAAGACCTTGGCATTGCTGCCCCGCCCGTAGTGGACGAAGGCAAGGCCATTGTGGAAGCGCCCAAGCAGGAAGACGAGAACAAGGTTTTCGAGAAGGTGGAAGTGGAAGCTTCGTTCCCCGGTGGTGACGCCGCCTGGAGACGCTTCCTCGAGCGGAACGTCAACGGACAAATCGCTTCGGACAACGGCGCCCCCGAAGGCTCCTACACCGTAGTGGTACAGTTCATCGTGGACAAGGAAGGCAACATCTCCGATGTGCGCGCCCTGACCAGCCACGGATTCGGTATGGAGGCGGAAGCCGTACGCGCCATCAAGCGCGGCCCGAAATGGGTACCTGCCGAACAGAACGGACGTCACGTAAAAGCGTACCGCAAGCAGCCCATTACCTTCCTCGTACAGGAAGGCCAGTAATCCAGACAGCGCAACTCGTTATAAATCCCGCCACCGGCGGGATTTTTTTATGTCCTGCCGTTCCCCGGCTACCTTTGCGGCATGCAAACAAAGCTGTGGAGCTGGGAAGATACGGTGGTGGCCCTGGCCACGCCCCCGGGCGTCGGCGCCATCGGCGTGATCCGCCTCAGCGGCCCCGATGCCCTGCGGATCGTGAACGGACTGTTTCCTTCGAAGGACCTGGAGGCCGTGCCCTCGCACACCCTGCATGTAGGGGCCATACGGGAAGGGGAGCAGGTGCTGGATGAGGTAGTGGTGTCGGTATACCGGGGGCCGCGTTCCTACACGGGCGAGCACGTTGCGGAGTTGTCCTGTCACGGGTCGCCCTTCGTGCTGCAGCAGGTGCTGGATGCCTGCGTGCGCAGCGGCGCCCGCCTGGCCCGCCCCGGGGAGTTTACCCAGCGGGCCTTCCTGAACGGCAAGCTCGACCTCACCCAGGCCGAAGCCGTGGCGGACCTCATCGTTTCCCATACGGAAGCGGCCCGGCGCACTGCCCTTCATAACATCCGGGGCGGCTTCTCCGGCGCGCTGCGCTCCCTGCGGGAGCAGTTGATCCAGTTCTCTGCCCTTATCGAGCTGGAGCTGGATTTCTCCGGGGAAGATGTGGAGTTTGCCGACCGTACCCGGCTGACCGCCCTGGTGGGGGATGCGCGGGCGCATACCGGCCGGCTGCTGGATTCGTTCCGGCTGGGCAATGTGATCAAGAACGGGGTATCGGTAGCCATCGTGGGCCGTCCCAACGCCGGCAAGTCCACCCTCCTCAACACCCTGCTCCAGGACGACCGGGCCCTCGTCAGCGACATACCCGGCACCACGCGCGATACTATCGAGGAAGTACTCAATATCGGCGGCGTGCTGTTCCGCCTCATCGATACGGCCGGCATCCGCAGCCATACCGACGACGCGATCGAGTGGGCGGGCATTGAAAAAAGCCTGCAGAAGATGAAGGGGGCCGACCTTGTGCTGTACCTTTTTGACGCCAACAGCCTGTCTGCGGAAGCGTTGTCCACCACCGCCGCGGAGCTGAAAGAGCAGGGCATCCATTACCTGCTGGTGGGCAATAAGGTGGACCTGCTGGATGAGGCCGCCGCCCGCGAGCGGTTTTCCGGGATCCCGGGCATTCTCTTTATTTCCGCGAAGAGCGGGCTGCACGTGGAAGTGCTGCAGGCCCGGATGGTGGACGAAGTGCTGGAGGACAATGTGCGCACGGAAAGTGTGGTGGTGACCAATGCCCGGCATTACCAGGCCCTGCAGAAAGTGCAGGAATCGCTGAATGATATTGCCCAGGGGCTGGAGGGGCGCATTCCCGGGGATTTGCTGGCGCTGGACATCCGGCGTTGTTTGCAGTTCATCGGCGAGATCACGGGGGAGGTGAGCTCGGAGGATATGCTGGACTATATCTTTTCTAAGTTCTGTATCGGAAAGTAGGAGCGTACCTTTCAAAATTTCGCTTAACCCCACTTGGAACTTATAAAGCTCATTGCCGGCCAAAATCTATGTCTTCGAAGGCGAAATTTTTTACAGTACCCGGAGCACTCAGGAACTGCTCTCGCAGTAAAAAGGAAGAGCCGGCATTCAGAAAAAGGTATTATCTATAGCTTACGGCACTCCTTTGCTGCCCATCTTTCGGAAACAGGGGCGGATATGAGTTATATCCAGGAGTTCTTAGGCCATAAGAACCTGGCTGTCAGAATGCTTTATACCCATGTCAGCTAATGTAAGATCAAAGCCATCAAAAGCCCGCTGGACAAACCGAAATGGTAAGGGGCACTTGCGTATTTTGGGCTGCTGCAACATAAAAGCGCAAGTGCAAAAGGTTGTATCTCTTTGTTTTGTGCAGCAATACCTAAAACGCAGGTGGGGTAAAAACATGCGCAAACTAATTGTTATGCGCTAATGCTCTTTCGAGCTGAAAAACTTGCCAGTAGTTTATAATATAACTTCTTGGGTTCCATACTTTATCCTTAAAACCTCATACAAATCATTTCTAAGCACTTCTAATCTTTGTTTTCGGTCTGTAATGATGACAAAGTTCTTTCTTGCCTCATCAGTTTCAAACTTGAACAC
>DATAGL010000395.1:0-3643 GCA_036263755.1 Chitinophagaceae bacterium
GAACACCAGTCTCATTGTCCATGGTCCGGTAGTAAGCCGACAGCAGGTCAGGCAGGCTTGTTTGCTCAAATTCCGGGGGCATGAGGTTGTGGGCCAATGTGCGGACTTCGGAGGCCGCCCGGTCCACGATGGGCAGCAGGCTCCGGAGTTCTGCTTCCGCCAGGCCTGTTCGTTGCAAGCGCATTTTTAGAGCGGCCAGGCTACTACCCAAATCATCATGGAGGTCTTCGGCAATCCGTTTTCGTTCCACTTCCTGTGCAAGAAGTACCTTCCGGGCGGCCGTTTCGTTTTGAACGGCCAGCTCAGACTCCAGGCGTTCTTTTTCCTTTTTAAACAGGGAATAGCGGTACATAAGGCCAAAGGAAATAATACCTGCTTCCACTACCATGCCGATTTCAAAAAGGGAAGGCGGAAACAGGTAGGAAGTGCTGTCCCAGAACAGAATCTTTTGCAGCGCACCCAGGAGAAAGATGCTGATGCCCACCAGCAGGAAGAGGGCCGGTTTGAATTTTCGGGCGTAGCTGACGATGCAATTGACCAGAATGAGCACGATCGCGAGGAAGGTGCTTTTATTGGCCCACTCAAAGGCGGCTATTTGGGCGTCTAGGTCCGCCTGTGCATAGAACACGATAATGTGGGTTATGGCGCTGAGCAGCAGGTTGTATTTCACCAAGGTCGTCAAGCGAAACAGCAGGCTTCTCGGGTGGATGTTGGAAAGGAAGCGCTGTACCACGTTCATTAAAAGGAAGATGGTGAGCCCACCAATGGCCATGACCGGGGTGAGCCGGTTGGCTTTCGCGGAATCCAGGGGAAAGAACTGCTCGTCAAAGCCTTCATATTTAAGGAGCATAAAAACAAGAGCCAGGATGTAAGCCGTATACCAAAGGTGTATTTTTTCTTTTAGGGAATAAAAGAGGTACAGATTCAGTACCCCGAAAAGCAGGAGCACACCGGTCAGGAGTCCAAAGAGGAAATACACCTTGCTTTCCAGTTGATGCAGCTTTCGCGGGGTAAGGAGGGCAAAAGCAAAGGTTTTGTAGTTTTTGCCATAATCCATGCTCATATAAAACGTATCGGTCTGGCCAGGGGGTACGGTGAGGGGAAAGGCGGTATGGATATGGGGGAGCGGCCTCTGGGCAAAGGAAAGCTGGTTACCTGTGCAGGCCACTTCCTTCCAGACCCCTCCGCGGAACTGGTAGAGGCAGGCCTTTTGATGACCTATGGGACCCATTAATAAGTTGGACGTCTGGGGATCAGGGCCAGGGTTACGGACAGCAAAGCGAAACCAGTAAAAATAGGGGTCCCATCCCGAAAAAAACACAGGCTTAGTGGACAGCTTTTGAAAAAGTGCTGGCTGCCTTAAAACGGAATCCAAGGGAATGGGCCTAGTGGTTTTGCGGTGTTCCACCTGGGTGGTAATGATGAGGGCCCCAGGGTCCTGCAACACCACGGCTTCCAGGGTCTGAGCGGCTGGTTTTCTACTGATCAGGAGTAAGGCAATAAGCAGCAATAAGAATTGGGGCATAGGCCTGGGCGGCTTCAGTTTCCTACAAGGTACACGCCGAAGTCCAGCTTTCCGTTACCTACTTGTAGGTAGAAGACTAGGTATAAAAATACCCAGTTGTTTGTATTGGTAAAGGAAGCTGCGTTCTGCACATTTGTACAGAGGCTATGTTATGTTTGCTTTGATTTCGGCGTTTTGTACCTAATTGACAGTCAATGGAATGCAAGTAGTGTGTTTGTTTGGTGCGGATACAACCCTCCCAAAAGTAGCGCTCATATAAGCATTTACCGGGCTAAATATCTACACTACAGATTCATTATTAAATGGTTAGGCGTAAAAATAAATATGTAATTGTGGAAGTGTGTTTTAAGCTTACAGGTGAATCATAACAATCTTGTAAACCCGATATTTACGCAATATATTTATACTTCACACTGCGCTGTAAAGAGACATGCCCTTCCAATCTTGTTATTGACCTTCTTTTTCAATCTGCTACCCACCCTGAACTACAGTTACTTGCCTGCCTTTATCCAGGAAAACCTATCGCTTAATCCTGAAGGCATATGGGTATATTATTTCGAAAAGCAAGCAGGCTTTTCTTATTCTTTTTACTGACATTTCGTGTCGCTGGTGAATTACAGGCACAAACCCCGGCTCAATGTGGTGGGTATGCCCTTCGTCTGCGGGAAGACCCAAGCCGGGTTGGTTATTTTATATCAGAACTCCCTTTATTTCTTAACGCAGAATCTATTACCCTGGCAGCCTGGGTGCGTCCTACGGCAGAAGCATCTGACCGTAATGAAATGGGCATTATTTACCGTAAATTTTATGTCGCTTCCATGCAACGTGGTTGGGTAGAGTATGGCCTAGTGATCAACAGCAAGGGAGAATTTATGTTCCGGGGCTTATTTGCAAAGACCGACGGCGAGGCTCAAAGCGAAAATACCCCAACCCGGCTGGATAGCTTAACCTCAGGAGTGGTGCCCGAAAAGGGAAAGTGGTACCATGTGGCGGTAACGGTTGACCACCTATCCAAGGCCTGTACTTTTTACATTAATGGACGTTTGGTTGCCAATAAAACCATGGATGGTCCCTTGCGCTGGCGCATGGCGGTAGGGGGCAATTATGACCCCATGACTATTGGAGCCACGTCGATCAGCAATGGGACCTTCTTTAGTGCTGCCAATTATTTTCAAGGATACCTGGATGATGTACTGGTAAGTTCAAAAGCACTCACCCTAGCACAAATTTTAACCATTGCTACTTCGGGCCCTGACAAGGATTTTGCCGATGAGGACTTCGGGCTAGAGGTGTTTTATCGTTTCTTAGAGGGGAGCGGCACAAGTACCCAAAGCACCCCATACGTGCATAGCACTGTGGGGTACGGGTTTACAGCGGTTGCCCGTGGCCTGGTCGCATGGATTCGTTTCACCTGTGATAACAGGCCCCCCATCGCCCATGCCGGGCCCAATAAAACCCTGGTCTTGCCCGAAAATAGGTGGACATTGGACGGTAGCGCCAGTAGCGATCCCGATGGAACAATCAAAAGTTATTCGTGGCAGTTCCTAAACGGTCCTACGAACCCTAAGATTATAAATTCCCATACGCCTAAACCAGAAGTATCAGGACTCGAGGAGGGGGTGTATGCGTTTCAATTGACCGTTACCGATGATAAAGGGGCAACCGGTGTTGCAGTTGTAACCATTACTGTAGAAAATGTATTGAAGGTCCTTTTGGTTAATGCTACCCAGTTGGTGGCCCCATCGCCTAACCCCAATGGCTTTCTGGTATCTAACTTTTCAAAAATCGATAGGGACCAGCAACTCCAAGGGGTGGCAACGGATGGGGTCTCCAGGGTCGTTTTATTGATTGAAACCAAAAAGAAAATACGCTTTACGATTGATGAGTATGATGCCTCTAAAGGGTCGTTGGCCCCGTTTCAAGACCAGCAAGTCCGGACGAGCGTACAGGAGGGGGAAACACAAAACGGTGTAACCGCGGTAATTTACACGGCGCCTGACGGGTATGGCGATCAATACTCGCTAAGGGGGGGTAGGATGGTCACCATTACTGCTACCGAAGTGGAAAATCCATCAAAGAAATACAAGGCGCAAATCCGGCTAATGACGCCACCAATCG